>CALGLS010000483.1 GCA_937959375.1 uncultured Saprospiraceae bacterium | reverse complement strand
AACAATCAAGATAATTTTGACAAAAGAGTCATACAGCGAGTTGCATCTCATGAACTATTTCGATTTGACATTGGCATAGGTTATCTTTTATTTTAGAAATCAAAAAACAGTTAAAATGAAAACCAATATTCTCAATATAATTTGCTGGGTAATTGTGCTTAATTTTTGTTCCTGTCTCAACTATGACACTCAGTTTGAAGGTGATTACAATGCTGAGGAGGAAAGCAACACCAGTAATTCAGTTGTATTTGTACTGAATGGAGATGTTTATCTTTCTAATCCCTTCTTGAAAGATTCCACTTTAATTGCAAGCGGAGACCATACACTTGCCTCCATCAATAACAACCATACTAAGGTTCTTTTTAAAAGTCCGGATCAAAATATCAATGTATACGATATAGCATCGAAAAGTATAACAGAAGAAATTGCCAATACACAGAATGCTTTTTGGTTTGATTACCATAGTAATAATGAAACGGTTTACTATTTAATTGGTAATGAAATTTTCACACACGGAAAATCACTTCTCGATAAATCGCCCTTAAATTTAGCGGAACTAATTGGTCTACAAGATGCCAATACAACGATAGGAAGTGCTGTTATTAAATCTAACAAAGACATTGTGTTCTCGGCCAATACTAACTCAGATGGCTACTCTAGTACTTTTGTATATCTTTATAAAAACGACCAAGAAGAAGACGAAAATGCCTTTCCTTGGTTTAATTCTGTAACAATGGTTAATTTTCCAGAAGACATTCCCTTGAAAAATTTTCGCCTAAGTTATGATGATATTTTTTTCTGGGGAATAAACCCTGTTACCAATCAATTACAACCACTCACTACAAATAATACGCTAGTTATTCAGACCCCAACCGAAAATGTCAAAATGGGTACTCCTATCAATAGAGATAACGGTATAATTCTATTTAGCAACAACAATATTAATGCATTCAATCAAGAGTTTGTAACATCCTTTACAGGTAATATATCTTCAATTGACTTTTAGGATTCTGACAGTAGTTCTTGATTCCTTTTAGTCTTAATTCAAATATAATAACATGTTGTTTTCAAAACAAACCTTACTTACTCTTTTCTTCCTTTGGGCAATCACTCTCTCCGCTCAATCACCAAAGCTCCTAAAGGCAGAAGGAAAAATTCCAAGTGATTTCATTACCCCAAGTACAATCAAATACAAAGAGCAGGTAAAATCTCTAGAGGGTAAAAAAGCAAAGCGCCGTGATGAAAAGAATAAGAAACAATTCATTCTTGAATCTAATTTTGGCGTCGATGACATTCTGCAAAGCGGACTCGTCCTTTTCAATGATCCCGCTTCAGTTTACATCAACAAGGTGTTAGACAAACTCCCCTACTCCAATAGAAAACTAAAAAGCAAAAAACCTAGAGCTTATATTCTAAACACGCCAGCAGTCAACGCCTTTGCAACCGATCAAGGAATTATCTTTGTTACTTTAGGATTACTCGCCAATCTTGAAAACGAAGCACAACTAGCATTTATCCTTTCTCACGAATTGATACACGTGCAACATCAACATGCACTTAATAAATTTGAAGCAGCAAAAGAAATCGACAGAAGCAATGGACGAAAGCAAAAAAATATGGGTGAGATGTCTGTCGACAGAAATGTTTTCAAAAAAAGTATGTACTCCAGAAAACTAGAAGAGCAAGCAGATGACGAAGGTTTTGAAATTTTCCTGAAAAGTGATTACGATCCTAAAAAAGTACTCAACACGTTTAAGATTTTGCATTATGCCTACCTTCCTTTTGACAATGTAGTTTTTGATAAGTCATTTTTTGAAGATGAACATTATAAATTCCCATCTAAGCTATGGCTCAAAAAAGTCAATCCAATTTCTGAAATGGATATTGAGAAAGATGAAGAGGAAGAACAATTATCAACTCATCCATCTAGCATCAAGCGATTGAATAAAATTAAAGAAAAGATTGGGAATGCAAATTCTATAGGTAAAAAAGAATTCATCCTTCCTGAAACAATGTTTAATGACATTCAAGCGAAAGCTCGATACCAAATTCCGTTTCTAAATCTATATGCTGAAAATTTCCCAGAAGCCATTTACACTGCCTACTTATTACTAAAAGAAAATCCAGATGACTTTGAATTGAAAAAGGTAATCGGAAAGGCTTTATACATGGAGGCAAAATATAAGAACTACGAAGACCCAGGTGATGACCTACTTGACATTGCCAATGAAATCGAAGGTGAAGTGCACCAAGTTTACAATCTCTTGGCAAAACTAAATCCTAAAGAGCTGACCGTTCTAGCAACCAAATACAACTGGAAACTTTACCAACAAGACAAAGAAGACTATGAACTAGAATTAACCACAAAGGATGGTTTTACCGAGCTTGCAGATCTAGTTAAAGATATAGGTGTTTTTTATAAGAAACCTAGCGAAGATAAAAACATCGCCCAATCAGATGATTCGGAAGAGGACAATGAGTTAATTGACTCAGATATAGAAATTGAGATAGAAATTGAAGATGAATCGAACGATGAAAAGCAGAAAAGCAAAAAGAAATCAACAAAGAAAAACAAAAAGAAATCTAAGAAGAACAACTATTGGAAGTACGCTTTTATTGAGGAATTAAAGAACGATGATTTTAAAACTCATTTTAACGAAGGTATTGAAATTGTAAAAGAACGAAAAGAAACCGAAGACTTCTATGACTCCGATGAAGGCTATAGAAGATATCGAAGCCGACTAAAAAAAGAAGCTAAAAACGGTAAGAAACTTGATATCAAAAAAATAGTAGTCGTCAACCCATTCTATCTTTCCATTGATGCTCGAAAAGATGACGCTGTCCAGTATATTCGTTCCGAAGAAAAACAGACTGCCTTCAGAAAGGACATCGAGAAGATTGCTAAAATTTCAAAAATTAATGCCAAAATCCTGGATGTGACAGCGCTTTCGAGTAATAACATTGAGACCTTTAATGACATTTCTGAAATCAACAATTACTTCAGCCAGCAAATGGATCACTACGATCTAACGCTCACTCCAGCTTACAATCAAAATAGCACCAACGCCATTGCGGAAAAGTATGGAACCGATTATTTTTTATGGACAGGAGTCATTTCACTTCGTGAGAAAAATACAAAATGGAAAACTGCAGTCGCCTCCATTCTTCTTCCCTATTTTTTACCTTACACTATTCCTAGAGCATTCAAACCCGAATTTGACATGCTTTATTACGCCATCCTATTCGATGTAAAAACCGGACGACGAAGCATCATTAAAATGGATTACTACGATAAGCGAGACAGTAAAACCATTTTAAACGCACATATTTATGATGTTTTTCATCAGATCAATAGCAAGAGGAAATAACATAGCACTCGGGGCCTAACTTATAAAAAACGATACTGAATCAAAAAGAATTTTTTTCAAATTTCAAACTAGTATAAATACTCGATTTCAAAAATAATTTCTTGAAAATTACCAAGCCTTGAAAATAATTCCCTAATTTAACTCCCAGATTAAACATACATTGGGCAGACTTTGACTTAGAAAACAACCCCTTTAAAACAACAACCAAATGTCAAAGATCGCTTTCCTCTCCTGGAATATAGAAAACCTAGGAGTTAAAAAAACTACCGACTCCGGTGGTGAGATTTATAATCTTATTGCCTTTGTTGCACAACAAGTCAAGGCAGATGTGATTGGCCTCATGGAAATGCCAATTACTGCCCCTTCCACAATTCGTACTGGTATTTTAAACGCCCTTACCGCTATCACTGATGGTGAATGGGACGGTGATATTCTCAGTCCTCAACGCAAAGAAACCTATATCCTTCTTTGGCGTACCGATAAATTCTTTAAAAAGAATCACAGCGGAATGACGCGTTTTGATAAAGATGGAAAAGAACTAAAGTTTCCAACTGCTAGCGGACAGGTCGGTGGACGTGAAGCAGCTTACTGTTGCTTTGAAAACAAAACAAACGCAGGTAAGTATTTCAATTACGTTGCCTTCCATGCCCCTGGGCCCGGAGGCTCCTACACTGCCTTTGGTGGTCATCAACTTTCCAAATCTTGGCCACTCTTTAACGCAAAAAGTAAAAGCAACCCCGTTCCAGTTTCTAAAGTAGTTATCGGTGGAGACTTCAATATCCAATGGAATGAAACAAACCGTGGCTTACTAGCTACAACTACAGAAGCTACTTCTTCTGGTAGTAACACCACTGCAACAGGTCGACCCAAAAGAGGTCAAAACAAAGGTCCAGTAACCACAGTTGAAGAAAAACCAAATAACGAAATCTGCTACGCCAATCTTCGAGACCCCAATGGCGCAAATCTCACGGCACGTATTGAAAACACTCCCACCACACTTAAAAATGAAGTAACAGGTAACAACCTATCAGACTTTTCTTCTTGCTATGCCAGTACCTATGATCACTTTTTTGAAAAAGGATTAACAGGAACAATTAACTCAGGAGTGGTCCCAATCCTTCAATGGTTAACAGACGGCACCTGCAAACAAATCATCGAAAACTACCGAAGTAAATCTGCTGTTTTTGATGAAAAACTAAAATGGGAAGTTGACCCCACAAAATGGACAGATCGACTTACAGTCAAAGATGCCTGGTTATTCTACAGGCGATTAGTCAGCGATCATCTGCCCATTTCCCTTTCGGGAAACATCTAAGCCCACTCACATTTTGAATGCACTGAAATAAACCAAATCTTGCCCTAAAATTAATACCTAATGACAAAGACCAAACTAAAAGGTTTACTAGCTCAACTATTTAATAGTCATCAGCAGGTTAGTATTCCTAGTGACTTTTCAAACATCCCTAGTTTTCAAGAAGTCTTTAAAGAACATTTCGGAAATGATCAACTAGTCGTATCAGAAATAGTAAAAGATTTGTCCAATCTTCAAATCAATGGTAAAACCAATTATTGGAATGTAGAAGTGGACATTGACCTGCAGTTTTATGTAGATCGAGGAGATGTAAACTATAAAATCGAACTTAGTTTTGCAGACGACTGGAACATTAAGGAAAGTTTTCCAGATTTTATTGAAAATACTTCTGTTCCCTTTTTCAATGAATCGAAACTGCTTTTTATCTCTTCCGCAAAGGTTCCCGATCTTGAAATTCTAGATAACTTCGAACGCGATCCACACCTCTATTTCTTAACGCAACAATCTATAAGTGGTGCACTCACGCCAGTCAAATGGTTGTTGGGAGAAGCGCCAACGTTGCAACTCGCAGGCCCGGTTACCATAGAAAATGATTTGCCTGACATGGAGCTCGTAACGCATATTGAAGAGACGGTAAAGTTTGATTTTTTCAATCAATTGCCTGTCGCTTTCGTTTGGAATTCACAGGTCGTACCAGTGCCAAATGATCCTAGCCGTTTTTACAATCAAGTATACTTTGAGATTCAAACCTTTATACCCTTCCAAGGAAAAGACATCATTCTTAAAGCAAATTTCATCAATGACCTGGGTGCTTTAAATTTCATCGCTGAGCTAGAAGATATTTCAATAAATGATTTAAGTGGCCTCAATAGTTTGTGCAACGACACCGATATTGGAGCCATGTTACCTGACGAACTGGGCCTCGGAAATCAAATTGGACTCAAGCAAATAAACATGAGTCTTCTTCCTAAAAAGAAAAATATCAGCTCCATCGGTTTTACACTTAATTCATTGAATAGTTGGGAATTGATCGATGGCTTTTCAGCAAATGACTTAGAACTCGACGTCATTATTACACAACCTGGTAAAAAGACTTTACGAAGTACAGCTATCTCTATCAGCGGTAATATGGCCTTTGGCAACACAACTGAATTAGATTTCAATGCTATATATCCAGAAAAAATAATCAGTGCTCAATTAGTCGAATCTAGTCATATTCCAATTAGTGAAGTGGCCAGCAAAATATTTCCAATTGGTGAATTGCCAAATCTGAGCATCAGTGAACTCGATTTGAGTTTTGCGCCAAGCGATAGAAGCATTTCCGTCCTTACTCAAATTGAAGCTGGCTGGGGAATTAATTTTGGAAACAATTCCATCCAACTTCAAAATGTAAACTTAGAATTACACAAAGACGGTGACGACAAGTCTGCATATATAACTGCTTCCGCAAATTTACTAGGCTTACATTTCTTACTTTCTGGAACATATGAAGGCCCCGACTCTGGTTGGACCTTCCAAGGTGTAAGTACCCCTGGAGATGAACTATCCGTTTCTTCTTTAGTCGAATCGGTTATTGACTTTTTCGGAGTCAACGTTCCTCTTTACAATCCAGATATCAAACTGAGCTCTGTTGAAATTTTGTTGAACACCAAAACAAAACGATTCTATCTCAGTGCCGCTTCTTCCGTAAAAACAGCGATGCATATTGCAGGAAAAAGAATTTTGGTAGACAGCTCAATTAGCCTTCAATCCTCACTGAATCAACAAACAAAAAAACGTTCACTTGTTGGAAATATTTACGCAAGTGTAGAATTAGTAGAAGGTTTCCGATTTGACTTACAGTTCACTATGAACGATGCTCAACCCGTTACTTACGGAAGTTGGACCATGGTGGATGACAACAGTTTATCCCTTGACGACTTATTGCAAGCCTTGAAAATCGATTCACTCTCCTTCCCTGACCCTGCGACAAAAGCATTGGTTGATACTTTGCGAACCAATGTACTAGACAACTTAGCACTTACCGGAATTTCTTTTACTTTCCATGGCCCAAGAAAGGAACTTACCTTAAAGGCAGACACCAAGTTATTCGGCACTTTGGTCATGACTTCGCACAAACCGAAAGCTTCCACCAAATGGCAACAAATTCTTGGTTTAGAATTTCCGTCAGATTTCAAACTCTCAGATATTCCTGGCTTGAAAGATGTACTCTCAGCTACGGACTTCATGGCTTTTCAAAATGTTGCTGTTTTATTAACAACATCCGATCAGAATGGCACAAAAATGCCCGACATGTCGAGTCCGAATCAAGGAAGCTCCGGCGAAACATTTCTGGAAAGCACCAATCTATATCTCAGCAAAGGTGTCAACGTAGCAGCAAAAATAGATCTTGATCCTGAAAACAACGACAACGCTAGTGTAACAAATCTCCAAGCAGCAACTGGCCTTGATAGTCTAACCATACAAGCTGCATTAGGAAAAGACGAACTCAATTTCCGATCTTCGCTTGATGGCGAAATAGGATTTTCTGTCGGTGATGATCAACTTGATTTCCAAGATCCATATGTACAACTCGATGTATTACCTAAATTTGGTTTACAACTTGGTGGTTCCCTAATGGTTGACTTCATGGATACTAAAATCAAAGCCGAAGGTGGCATCGTTATCACACCGATGGAAGCAAGTGGTCGTCTCATGGTATCAGCCCACGACCCCGATGCAACCGACACCTCACATGCAAATGCGACTGGCAATTTATTAGAACCACTGGGCATCAATGGTATTCAATTGAATTCAATTGGCTTTATAGTGGGTGCCACATTTTTCCCTCCAGGGGTTAAATTTGGAATGCAAGCTGGCTTCGCCATTGGTGAGCAAGATTCTTCTTCCAATAAGTTAGCAACCGTCTTGCAGGTCATTCCAGCGGTTCCTTCACCTGTTGTCAATTTACAATTGTTGAGTTTCCAGTTAGCGGAGATGGATGTAAACACCATCCTTACCGTATTTACAAATGGCCATAACCCTGAATTACCTGAATTTGTAGGAGCCATTCGGGCAACAGATATTGGTTTTTCTTATTGCTCAACCATCACTACCCTACCTGATGGCAATACTGCCTTGCCAGGCTTTGGATTCCATGGGAATGTTAATCTCTTTGGTTTCAAAACCAGAGCAATGTTAGAAGTTAATCCGATGAGTGGTATTCGTGGAGAGTTTCAAATGTCACCCATCAATATTGAAATTGGTGGAATACCAATCCTTTCGGTAACAGGAAAAGGAGAAGAGATTTCCAATTACTTCGTCGAAGATCATAGAGGGAAATGGGTGAAAGTTAGCAACGAAGATGGCATGCTTCCTACCTTGCCCGATGAATTAGATGAAGATGGTAATTCACCTCCTGTTCCTGCGATGCGAGAAGAAGTCATCATGGATGGCGGTGGCGCTGTATTCCAGTTTGATAGTAATGGTCCTCGCTACTTATTCGCCTCAGTTGAGGTGAGTTTATTTGATTTCATCACAACAACTATAGAGGCTGAGATCTCACAAACAGGTATGGCCTTTTTGTATCAATATAGAGTAAGCGATATACTTGAAATTGACTTCGACATGGAAGTAGATTGGGCAGGTTCGAATCCCGGTTTTACTGGAAAAGCGAGCTTTGATTTGGATCTGGATTTTGAGGTTCCACTCCCATTGGGTTTGCCAAGCATTGATTTAGATGCAGGACTTCATGCCTCTTGTTTACTAAAAATCAATGGAGATGAATTTCTATTTCGCATAAATGGTTCCTTCGAATTTGAAGGGATAGAGTTTACCTTATTGGATGGTATTGAATTGAAGATTCCATTTGGATCACTGAAGGATATTGCGCAAAAAATATTTGACTACATCATTTCTAACGCAGAAGAAATATTCGCTGAAATATTTGCCTTCCTTAGAGAAGCATGGGAGGCCTTTGAAGAAGGCGTAACTATTTTGTACGAAGAGACAAAGAAACTAGTTGAAAACATTGCAGAAGAAGCTGGAGAGATTGCCACAGCAGCTATAGATTTCGCTGAAAAAGCAGTAGATGCTGCGGTTCAGGAAGTCGCAGAAGTTGTGGAAGACATAGAAAAGGAAATTGGAAAAGCTTACGAAACAGGGAAAAAGTTTGTAGAGGATACCGCAGAAGCAATTGTAGAAATTGGTAAAGCAGCGGCCGAAGCCTTTGATGATTTTGTAGAAGACGCGGCGGCCGTTCTGGAAGCAGCAGGCGAAGTAGCTAAGGAAGTATTTAATGAAGCAAAGCAATTTGTTGAGAATGTAGGACGTGAGATTGCGGCTATTGCTGAAGATGCTGTGGAGGCTGTCAAAAAGTTTGCTGCAGATGCTGTTAAAGAAGCCAAGAAAATTCTGGACGCCGCAGTCAAAGTTGCGAAGCAAATCTGGGAAGGTATTAAAGACACCGTTGCTACCCTTCTGAAAGCTGCAAAAGCTTTAGAGAATTTGGCAAAAGCCGTCTGGAAAGAAATCGATGAATTTTTAGCTGCAGCTGCAAAAGCAATTGAAGACGCTGCCGAAGATGTTGTCGACTGGGTTTCAGATGCAGGATCGGCCATTGGCAATACTTTAGATGAAGCTTGTTAAGCATTCACAATTTCATTTTAATTTCAATTTTAAAAATCTAAATCAACATAGAAATGAGCGCAGAGAAGCAAACAACCAAAGCAAAGATATTAGCTGCTATAGCTGAGAAAAAACGTGCTGCAAAGGAAGAATCGACAATGATGATTCAAGGTGCACGTGAACAAGCAGCCGAAACCATAGCCAAAGGTCAAAAGGAAGCTGATGTTTTGATGGGGAATACCACTTTTAGAAATATACTTTTTGTACACAATAACATCATTCACGATGTAAAACCTAATGGATTTCTAACTCCATTTATACCTCAAACTTTTGATTCAGGTGTTAGGAAGCAATATGAAACTGCACTTGCAGATTATCATTTAGCCAACAAAAAATATCGCCCTTACCTAACTCAAACTATAACCGAAATGATCGGTGGGTTTATTCCTGTGAAAAAGACCGTTCGGATTCGAAACCCAAAACCAAGACCTGTTCCACCACCAATACCCCCTGACAAGGATAAAAAATTAAACGCAGCTGTGTCCGACATCATTGTCGACATGCATACCCAAACCATGTACTGGGGAAGATGGGCAGCTCCCTTCAGAGTTTTCGCTATGGATATGGAAACCCAAAAAGTGTCTACACTTTACGAATGTGAACGTCCTGTTACCTCCGTCGCTTTAGGTCCAGAAGTCGGAGAAAATGCAGACAAAAAATCACGAACCATTTATTGGATGGAAGGGAACGAACGTATTATGCACGGAAATCTACATGGTGAAAGCTCATTAGCAAAAAGAGAATTTCTTCAAATCATGGCACCAGATCGTGGTGGACTTTGGCAAATGGAAGTGGATGCATTTAATAAAAGAATTTACTGGACAAACGATATCAGCATTTGGCGAACAGACATCACAGAAAACCCAGAACCAAGTACACTAATGGTTATTTCGCCAAGTGAATCCTCACATCCAATCGACCTAGCCGTAGATGGTTACAATGGCTTTCTTTATTGGATCGACAAAGATTTAAAGAAAATTAGACGCTCAGATCTTGAAGGTGTTTTCATCGAAGATTTATATGACATAAAAATGCCAACTAGAGGACTTAAGGTTGATCCAAACGCCAACCTACTCTACTGGTCTGATGAAACAAAAGATGGGCATGCACTTCGTCGTGGCAATACTAAAAACGAAGTCATTCGCTTAGATGGTCAAGATGATTTTATAGAATTACCATCCATCGATCCTGGAAAAACATTTACCATTGAAATGTGGATCAATCCAGACAAAACGGATAACGGACAAAATTTCATTGGAAAACATACTAAGTCAGGAAGAAATATTTTCCTGATGGGATATTACCAAGACAACCTCATTGTTAACTACAACAACGTTACAAAAAACATCAGTACTGATAAAATAACAGGTCATCATCATCTTGCTGCTGTTGTGACTAGTAATGGGGGTAAACCTAGAGTTACGGTTTACAGAAATGGTGAGAAATTTGGCCAATCGGTCGACTTTAATAGCTGGGTTAATAATTGGGGAAATGAACCTTGGGTTGTTGGTAAAGACATCGACCCAAGCGGTTCAAATGATTTTTTTGATGGAGGTGTTAGTGAAGTTCGGATCTGGAATGCCATCCGTTCTGCTTCCAAAATCAAAGCGGAACGATTCAATCGACTACAAGGAAATGAAGATAACCTTGTCGGATACTGGCAGGTAAATGAAAGACAAGGCGAGCTACTCCCCGATCTTACACTCAAGGGAAATTATGCTCGCATTCATCGTAAGTTTCATTTACAACCTGAGGTAAGTCTTCTCAACCTTGATGGAAAGTCACACTCGATTGTCGTTCCAGAATTCAACCAAACTTTTGTTGATGGTTTGACTATTGAGTTTTGGCTGAACTTAAAAAAATACAAAGACTATTCTTACATAATGGATTTTGGTAATGGTCCAGTCAGTGATAATCTAATGGTGGTCACTCGAAAAGTTCCAGAACATGATAAAGGAAATATTGGCATCTTCATTCGTCCATTTGAAAATAAATCAGACTGGCATGTATTTGAATCTTGGGGAGTAATTGAGCTTAATGTATGGAACCATATTTCCATCACACTCGACCCTAATGGGCAGGTACACGTTTATAAAAACGGTAAATTAATTGGTAGCTCCATAAAAGATTATGAAGTTTCATTGCCGCGTGATGTACTACGTACTCAAAACTTCATAGGCAAAAGTAATAATGGCGGTACTAAAAATATGCTTAATGGCAAGTTATTAGATTTACGAATGTGGAATCGCCCCTTACGTGAGGAAGAAATTTTTTCAAGAATGCACCAACGTTTGACTGGTAGAGAAGAGCACCTTTGGGCTTATTGGCCAATGACCGAGAGTAAGGGTGAGATCGTCAAGGATGTAACGCCAGGTTTTTTGGATGGGAAAATATTCGACCCTAAAAAGAAACAACGAGAACGCTTTATTGAATTGCGGCAAACGATGAAACTTCAGCTTCAGAAAATTGACGCAACAACTCAAAAACATGACAACTTACAAGGTCAAATGAATCTTCGAAAGTCAATATTAGAATTAATCAAAAATCGGGAAGCGGAGATAAAAGTACTTCTACAAAACGCATCCGCTTTAAGAGAAGAAAAAGTCCCCTTAATGCATATGCTTAGTAAGCTAAATGCTAAAATGGTGCAATTCCGAAATCAAACCTTAAGCCTAAAAAAACAACGCGCTATTACAGATCAACAAATTGCTGTCTTAAATACACAAAGAGCACAGCTTCAAGCTATGAATATCTTTGGCATGCACAATGCTCAAATAAAAGCTTTGGAGAAAAAAATTAGTCAATATCGAAATAAGAATAAAGCAATCATAAAAGATCTGTCAGCGATAGAAAAACAAGCAAGAGTAATTTTAAAAGAACAAAAAGAGCTTGGAGAACGCATTCAAAAATTGAATCAGCTTATTACTGATCATGAGCGAGCAATATCATCATTAAGGAAAGAGGTCGAAGTTGATTCAGCAAGAGAACTCGAACGTTTGAATCGTGCCATTGGAGACAAGAAACTTACGCCACTCAAGGCAGAAGTAAAAGCACTCAAAGCTCTTATAAAAGAACATCAAAATGAATTTGATGCACTAAGTCAAGAGTTTGCAATGGGTGTTGAAAATCTGTGGCAATCTGAATTCCCACCGGTCAATAATGTAATTATTGAAGAGCCAGAAGCTGAGACCATTATTGGTATACCTGGACTCGATGGACTAGAACTTGTACCCGCCATTGAATATGCTAAGGCTAAACGTAAAAAAGCATTCGATGAGCTACATCGCATCCGTGAACAAGGAGCCCGCGAAAAAGCGCATGCAGAAGCACTTGCAGCTAAAAAAAGAAAAGAGGGAGAACAGTTAAAAGCTGCTAGTGTAGAAAAAGCTAATCAAGAAAAAGCTGCTGCCACCAGAGAGGCGGAACGTAAAAAAAGAAACGCACTTACTGATAAAACAAGAGCTGAAAGAAATGCTAAGGCGAAAAAAGCTGCAGCAGAACGCAAGAAAAACGATCGAATTAGTAAAGCACATGCAGAAGCTTCCGCCAAAAAAGAAGCTGCAAGAATTGGAGCGAACAATAAGGTTGCGGCCGCTAAACGTAAGAAGAGTAAGGCGCAAACCGAAGTCAATCGTGCAAATGCTGAAAAGAGTGCAAGGATTGGTTAATTAACTAAGCGTTTTTTTTAGCCATGCCATGACATTTTAAGTTCTGAGGTATTTCATTTGATCAACTTCAGAAATGAATGAGTAACGTTTTCTAAATTTCCAAAGTTTAGAAAACGTTACTCACTTCTTATTCTAACCAAATAAACCATCGAGTACAGCACCTAATTTTGTCAACCAGCTTGCTTTACCCTTCTTCAAAAAAATAAACTTCATGAATTTCAGTTAAAAGATAAACATTTATCTAAATTGCGAATTTGAGATTGGTAACACCCAATTTTGTCCAAGCACTTATTCATGACAAGTCCAAAGCGTACTTTTCCAATTCTTATTATTCTTTTGTTGCTGGTCTTTACAAAAACAAATGCGCAGCAACTTGAATTCTTCCAAGGAATTAATTTTAGTAAATTCGGGAAAAGTAACACACGATATGAAAATTCAATTTACAAGACTAAACCTGCAGTAGGTTTTGACTTTGGTGTAGCCTTTTGGGTTCGCCCAAATAACAAAAACCTTGTTATGGTTTCATTACATCTTTTTTACCAGAAAGGAAGAGCTGAATATATTTATGAGAACCGTGAAAGATATTTTGCAAGCCTAGTTTACAACACACAGCATATTGTTATCGGATTACAACCTTATACATTCGTCAGTCGCAACAAGCGATTAGAAATTGGAGTAGCGTTGGAAATGGCCTTTTTAATACAAGACCTTTCTAAAGAATATGAAACGGCTATTGTTCTCTTTCCGAGATTAAATGAAACTTACCTTGAGGTCGATAGAAAGTCCACCAAAGATATTGGTATTTCTGGAAAATTGAATTTAGGATATGTGTTTGACTTAAAAAACAACTGTCAATTCATTCCACGAATAACCTTTCGCTTGTTAGATTTGAAATACAACCACTTTATTCACGACGAAAGGAGTATTGGTTTAGAATTCGGTTTTCGATTTTGAAATAGAATTATTAAAAAATAAAATAACTTTGCTATAAATGCTATCGCTGCAAGTCCATTCAAAATGCAAAAAACGAAATTTATTCTCTCCATCGTCATTTTTTTAATCGCAGTTATCTCTACTGATTTAAAGGCCCAGCATTTTGAATTTAATTCTGGAGTCAACCTTTCGTTCTACAATAAAGGTCGTTATCAATATCGAGACTTCACTACTTCTCCAGCAATTGGATACAATATTGGTGTGAACTTTTGGATGTATCCAATTAAACGTTTTCCAGTCATGCTTTCCGCTCACCTCTTCCAACAAAGAGGAAAGGTGACTTACAATTATTCTAGCTTAGAATTCAAGTTTGAACGAACTATCATCTTCGATAGCCGCTATCTAGTTTTTGGGTTTCAACCCTATACTTATAAAAATAAAAACTACGGATTCGAAATTTCAATGGGCATTGAAGGTGCCATTCGCATTCATGATCAATCTATTAGTATGAGTAGTACCATTAGAGAAACGTCTTCAGGTAGAGTCACTTCACTTAATCGGAATTCTGGTTCAAAGAGTAAACGCTTAGGGTATTCGGGCAAAATTTGTCTAGGATACCGTGTTGACATTTATGACAAATGTGAGTTTATTCCGCGTCTAATATTCCGTTTGAGCAATCTTAAGGTTCGAAGCCTAGTTAACAACGAAACCAGTGTTGGCTTGGAGTTTGGTTTTCGATTTTAAAAATTACATTAGTCTCTTATTCTAGTTTTCCCATTCACTTATGTAAATTTGTGAACAAGCTAACTATGAATCAAATCAAAAAATCCATCCAGCAAGCACTCCAGCAGATACTCGACACCAAAATCGAGACAGCCAACAGTGCCATCAATTCTGCAAAAGAATCAAGAGACAACGAGACCAAAAGTAGTGTGGGTGACAAGTACGAAACGGGGCGCGCCATGATGCAGGCGGAACAAGAACGCAACGAAGTTCGACTAATGCAAGCCTTGAAACTAAACGACCAGCTCGGTCAAATTGATATAGAAAAAATTTACAACAGAGTCGAAACAGGAAGTCTAGTCACCACCTCCCAAGGAACCTATTTCATTTCGATTGGCATTGGAAAAGTACTGGTCGAGCAGCAAACGTATTATGCCATCTCTGTACACGCTCCTATCGCACAAGCTATGCTCGGTAAAGTTGAAGGTGATAAATTCAATTTTCAAGGAAAAGAAATTCCTATAAAAACAGTACTTTAGTAAATCGTTAAACTGTTTATTGCAACCCCACTATGAAAAAACAACTCTTCAACCTCTTCCTTCAAATTATTCCGGTGATGATTGGCGTCTATCTTGGTTTCGCAGTTACCAATTGGGGAGAACAACGTAATCGGGCCAAAGAGACCAAGACTTTCGTCAAAATAATTGAGCAAGAACTAGATGTAAATAAAAACAAAATTGAACAGGTTATTGATTACCATCGAATGCTTCGTGATAGCGCAAGGCATTATTTAGAAACTGGTAAAAGGTTTAAAGGGCAACCCGAATTTTTTGAAGGTATTCGAACGCAAAATTTATTGCTCAGTGCTTATGATACAGGAATTCAAACTGGTATTTTAAATGAACTAGAACTTACTAAAATTCAAAGATTGAACCTAACCTACGGCTCACTCAAATCTTACAATCAATTTGCTCAAACTATTTTATCAACCCTTATCAACTTGGAATTCAATAACTCTATTGATAGCCAAAATAAAGTCATGCAATTCATAGCACTCTCTATGACTGATCTTGTAATTAAAGAAGAAAAAATTCTAAAAGGTTATGCATTAACTAAACAAGAAGTATTCAGTAGTTCACCAAATTAAATTAACGAATCATTTATGGATTATTTTAATCAAGAATCTGAACGACTCGTCTACAGAAAAGTCGTTGAAGAAGATGTCGAAAGTTGGAAAGAATTTTTCATTGACAACGATCGGCTTCACTTTTTAGGCATGGCTAATAATGGTGACATAGAGAAATATGCCAAAGATTGGATTAACAACCAATTGGTCCGAAATGAAAAATATGGTCTTGGACATTTAGTGGCGATTGAAAAAAAATCGGGCGATTTCATTGGTTTAGTCGGTATCGTTCCAAGAGAAATAAATGGTGAAAAATATATGGAAATCGCCTACTCTCTAAAACCTCCTTATTGGGGGAAAGGCTATGGCACTGAAATGGCTACCCATTTAAAGAAATTTGGTATTCAACATAAAGTTGCCAATCAATTCATCTCTATCATTCACAAAGAAAACGCAGCTTCCATTCATGTTGCTAAAAAGAATGGAATGGAAGTCCTCTTCGAAACAAAATACCTTGACATGGATGTCTTCATTTTTGGTGTTAGAGTATAGTTAATCTCGCTTCATCTTTTGATTATAAACGTAATTTCATGGTAATTCTAACTTGAAAGAAGTACTTCACGCGTAGTATTTCAATAAATCGAATACAATATTTTTTAAAATGAATAAATATTCACCTATATTGCGGCATGAAATACAAAGACGAAAAGAAGATCGAAGCCATCTTTGAAGCCACTCTTAGATTAACAGGCACGGTTGGAATAGCGGGGTTAAAAATGTCGCATATTGCGAAGGAAGCTAAAATCGCGAGTGGTACCTTGTACATCTATTTTGAAAGTAAGGAAGAATTATTGAACTCACTTTACGCACATCTTAT
>CALGLS010000482.1 GCA_937959375.1 uncultured Saprospiraceae bacterium | reverse complement strand
ATTGACAACAATCTTCAACAGATCAATAACTTACTTGACAAAGGCAAATTACGTGTCCCTAAAAAAGCAAAAGATCAGATCGTAAAAATGGTCAGCAAACTATCAAATGTTGTTACCATCCAATCTGTTTTGGAGGAAGGTGCCATTGATATTCCTGCTGTCGTTGCTGATCCTAGGCCCTGCATTCATATGTTGCCGATTGGTGCAGGTTTCAAAATTGAATTTTTTGTAAAACCTTATGAGACAGCTCCTCCATATTTCAAACCTGGTGTTGGTCGTGCCAACGTCATCACAGAAATCAAAGGTGTTCGTACACAAACTAAACGTGACTTAAAAGCCGAAAAAGACTTAGCCAACGAAGTTGTTCTTGCTTGTCCAAGTTTCAAAAAAGTCAAACCCTACAATGGCGAATGGCTATTTGATGATATCGAAGATTGCCTCAATGTAATGGTTGAGTTAGATCCTTTGCACAAAAGTAAATCTATCAATTTAGAACACCCCAAAGGTGAAAAAATAAAGATCGTTGGTGAAGCGAATTTCAGCAATCTTTCCATTCAAATCAAAAAGGAAAATGACTGGTTTGGTATCACAGGAAAACTAAATGTGAATGACAAACACATCATGGATTTTCAAAAACTATTGTCACTTGTTGACAATACTTCCATGCGTTTTGTCGAAGTCAGTGAAGGTAAATTTTTGGCCATTACCAATCAACTTCGTAGCAAGCTCCGTGAGATCAATAGTATGGTTACGCGCAATGAGGATGAACTTCAATTTCATTCACTTGCGGCTCCAGCAATGGAGGGTTTTACCAACATGATTGAAGACATACAAGTTGATGCTGCTTGGAATGCACAGTTGAAAAAATTGGAAGCCATCAGACAAGTTCAAGTGGAAGTCCCATCTACTTTTAAAGCGGTGCTTCGGGATTACCAAGAGCGTGGTTTTCAGTGGCTTACGCAATTGGCAGACTGGGGCGTAGGTGCTTGTCTGGCAGATGATATGGGATTGGGAAAAACGATTCAAGCATTGGCATTGAT
Source organism: uncultured Saprospiraceae bacterium (assembly GCA_937959375.1). GTDB lineage: Bacteria > Bacteroidota > Bacteroidia > Chitinophagales > Saprospiraceae > CALGLS01. The sequence continues at coordinate 13,233 of CALGLS010000482.1, read as the reverse complement.
CGTCAGTCGAGCTGAACAAGGTGCTACACTTATCGTGGCTCCAGCTTCAGTTGCCCGCAACTGGTTGAGAGAAACAGAGAAGTTCGCGCCATCTATGAATCCTTTACTTTTTGGACAAGGAGATCGTCGCGAAATGGTGACAAATCTTAAGCCCTTTGACATCATGATTACAAGTTATGGATTGATGCAAACGGAGGCTCAATTATTGTCCCAACACAATTTCACCACGATTGTTTTGGATGAAGCACAAGCCATAAAAAATCGTCAAACAAAGCGGTCTAAAACTGCAATGAAACTACAAGGCGACTTCAAAATACTAACAACAGGTACACCTATTGAAAATCATCTTGGTGAAATTTGGAATCTGTTTAACTTCATCAACCCTGGCTTGCTTGGTTCGCTTGATCGTTTCAACAACTCTTACGCTGTTCCGATTGAAAAAAATCAGGATATGGAGAAGCGCCAGCAGTTAAAACGTTTGCTACAACCCTTCATCTTACGTCGACGCAAAAACGATGTGCTTTCTGAATTGCCAGAAAAAACAGAAGTGACTCTTATGGTTGAATTGTCGGAAGAGGAACGCTCATTCTATGAAGCCCTGCGTCGAAATGCGCTTGAAAAACTTGCAACACTAGATGAAGATGGTGGACAAAAACGTTTCCAAATTCTGGCAGAACTCATGCGTATGCGACAGGCTGCTTGTCATCCTCGTTTGGTCTTACCACACTCTAAAATTCAGAGTTCGAAGATGCAGTTGCTAAAGCAAACCGTTTCTGAACTAATCGAAAACGGACATAAAGCATTGATTTTTTCTCAGTTTGTAAAACACCTTCGCCTGATTGAAGAATGGGTACAATCCGAAAATATTTCATATCAATATCTTGATGGCCAAACACCTTTGACTAAACGTGAAAAATCCATTAACGCGTTCCAAGAAGGAGAAGGAGATTTGTTTTTAATTTCTTTAAAAGCAGGTGGTGTTGGATTAAACTTAACGGCAGCGGATTACGTTATTCATCTTGATCCTTGGTGGAATCCTGCAGTGGAAGATCAGGCGAGTGATCGTGCACATCGAATTGGACAAAAGCGACCAGTTACTATTTATCGATTGGTTAGTGAAAATACGATTGAAGAAAAGATTGTACAGTTACATGCCGATAAACGAAATTTGGCAGATAGCTTGTTAGAAGGAACGGAAGCTAGTGCTAAACTTTCTGCTGCTGATTTGTTGGCTTTGATTAAGGGAGAGTACTAATATTGGAATTAGAATTAGAATGGGAATTAGAATTAGAATTAGAATTAGAATTAGAATTAGAACTTGCCTAGCCGATAGGATAGGTGGGAATTAGAATGGGAACTTGCCTAGCCGATAGGATAGGTGGGAATTGGAATTGGAACTTGCTTGGCGACAGACAGGTGGCCTTCTGATGTGTTGGCCGCGCTTGCCCTTAGTCCCTGAAGGGCGCGCGCTGGGAACTGATTGCTCTTCAAAATAAAAAAACAAACCACCCTCCCCCAAAACAAAAAACCAACTAAGACACGAATACAGCATATAATTTCTAACGTATTTAAGGAACATGTTTAGAATACAAGCAGTCAGATATTTTCTGATCACTTACTTATCTATCTTTTTGATTTGGAACATTTTTGTCGCCATCGCTTTTGGTGAAATTTGGTCGGTCATTCCCTTGGGTATTCAATTTTTCATCATTGCTTTGATCGTAATTGAGCACAGTTGGACCGCTACTTTTTTGCGGACTTGGGTGATAGTATTTGTCATTGCAGCTCAAGGGCTGAGGATTGGTGCGAAGATACTAGCTAGTTTGAGTGGCGAGATGGAATATGTTACTTCGCCCATGTTTTATCTTGGTATTTTTCAATTTCTCATGGGTTTCGTAATCCTTTACTTGGCTAAAATGTTTATCATGGAAGAACGTATTCCAGAGATAGAAGACAGCTAAGTACTTTGTAACATAATTTTTTTCGAATTGCTGAGCTACGACAATAAATTAAACCTCTACAAAAAATAAAAAAATGGATCACCCATACGTAGGCATTGGCATCATTATCCAAAACAAGGAAGGTAAAATTTTAGTAGGTAAAAGAAAAAATAGTTTGTCTCCCTACTACTCTATCCCTGGTGGTCATCTTGAGCTAGGAGAAACATTTGAAACAACTGCAATAAGAGAAGCAAAAGAAGAAACTGGTCTGGTTTTAAAAAATCCGAAAGTCTTTTGCGTGACCAATAATTTGGAGACATATAGAGAATCTGGGAAACACTTTATTTCAGTAAACTTATTTTGTGATACTTACGAAGGTGAGCCATCTTTGATGGAGCCAGAGAAGTGTGAAGGATGGGAATGGGTTTCACCCAAAGAACTTCCAACACCACATTTTGATGCCAGCAGATATGCTGTAGATTGCTATTTAAAAGAGGCGTTTTATATTGAAGACAATTAAAATGGTTCTTTGACATATCTTGTGGTAGAACCCAATGATAAAGAACATTTAAAATTAATCCAACAATTCTAATACAATTTCCCAAATATCTTCATAGGGCAGAATCTCTAAATCAGGATCATATCCTTGCAATTCAGGAAGCGCTTCTACATTTTTAGCGACTTTTTTCTGAATCTTTTCTTTATTAAAATCACTGGGAACAATATGAAGTAATCTTCTAAACAAAAGTCTAGCCCTTGAGCCTTGCTCAAAGTTTGCCTCTGAATATTTTTTTATAGCAGAGCGTTCTTCTATTATACTTTCCCTACCCTTTTCGGTTCCTAGACGAAGGATGATTTTGAGAATAAGTGTATTGATTTTATGCCCTGATTTATCTTTATTGAAAACGATGATACTGTTGAGGAAATGTCCCAATTTAAATTGATGTGATTCCGCTTCTATTTTACCAGCAAGGATCAAAAACTTGAGATAGCCTTTTACAAAGTACCAAGTTTCGTAAATGATTTTATTGAAATCTTTTTTGATGTAACGTTTCTTTTCAGCGTTTTGATAAATCTCGTAAGCGCGCTGATAATTCTTCCGGTGTAATTCAATAATCACACGATAATAAACAAAAACACTCCATGATGAAGTGCCTTTCTTAATGCCATGAATCGCTTTCTCAATGGAAACAGCAGCGGCATCATAGTCACCTGTTTGAATATAAGCAACAGCAAAATCTTTGTAAAAAGGAAAAGTCCGTTCTACTCCTTTTTTGTTTAAAAACTCAATCACCTCATTACTTTGCTTGATAATCCGATTAAAATCAGATTTAAAAGTAGCATGTGCATTCAACAATAAATAAGTACGTATCCAAATTTCTGCGGAATCATAAATGAGATAAAGTTTTAGCTCATCACAAACTTCTTTTAAACTTGCAATTAATGATTCATCAGGATTTTTAGTTCTATTCACTGAATAAGTAATTCTTGAAAATTTAAGTTTTACTAAATTTTCATAGTAAGCTAATTCATTATAATACAAAGCATATTCTGTATATTTCTCGCCTAGCTTCTTGTTTTGAAGTACAGTGTAATAGTATTGTTGCAAAAAGGTAGCAAACTGTGCTGCTAATTTATTAAACAGGTATTTTTTTGCTTTTTTAAAATGAATTAATACCTCATCAAAGATATCCTCGCTTTCTCCCCGCTTGATATATTTTTCTATCTGAGCAGCAACCTCCACACATTCTTCAAATGCTTTTTGAGTATTTGAGATAGACTTTGGCCTAGTACTTGTATGACTTGATTTATCCATTGAGTTGATATTCTTTCAATTCAACAAATCGCCTACATAGAACTTTCCGCCGACTAGAAATAACAAGGTAATTATTAATTAACCACATAAATTTCATTGTTATGTCTAAGAAAAGTATTTCTAAATTAAGCACGTTAAAACAAATTAAAAAAGTTGAAACTACCGACTTGAAAAAGGTAAAAGGTGGAACAGCTACTTTGAGCAACATCATTATCGAAGCTGATATTTGGTAGTGTTTTTTCAGTGTTTGAAGTTATTTAAAAACTTCTTTAAAAGCCCTTTATATAAACTTTGCGGTCAATCCTATTTAACTAAATAGATCAACCAAATTAATGTCCTTGAGCAAAGTTTGTAAAAATATTGGAATAAAACGAACGTTTTTTCTCGCTAAAACTCTCTTTCATTCTAAATATATTTGCAATAAAGGGAACGCCCTCGAAAGGACGTCCCCGCAGTTATTGGAACCTCGAAAATTCTTTATCTGCGTTTACTTACAATAATAAGGATTAAGCTTGAGAGAACCTAAAATTGGCCTTTTTAGTTTATGTCCTTATTATTGAAGTACACAATATACATAAACTTCTGGTAGCCAGTAAACTAAATAGTTCAAAACATTTTAATTTGTTTTATTTTCTGTCCTAATTCCCCGTATTTTGTCACGAAATATTCACATTGAAATTGTTACAATAATCGTATCTTTTTTCAAAAAAATAGTATGATTTTATCATAAGTGAATCATGCACAAGGAGTTAAGCACAAAGTAATAATAATCGACCTTAATTTTCTTATTAATTTGACTCTTCGTCTTAGCATTAACTATCTTTCCTACCATAGCAATCAATATCTTCACCGAATTGGTCTTCTCCTATCCTTTTAGTAATTTCCAGCCTTATTTTTTTGCAATCAATAAGATTTTCAAAGTTATCCTTTTGAGATAACCAATCTAAGAATTGTTTAAACTAAAAAGAAAAATATGTTGACCAACAGAACAGGAGCCCTAGGAGCACTAATGGATGAATATGAACGTGCTTCAATTGATCTCAAAGCAATACTCTCAAATCTTTCTGATACAGATTTTAAAGTAATTCGAGATCATAAAACAGAAGACCCAGATTGTAAATCTATTCAGACGGTTATCGTTCATGTTGTCCATTCCGGATATACTTATGCCAACTATCTCAACTCTATTTATGACGATACCTGGCATGAATACAACGATCCGATTGATCATCCAAAACAAGGCATTGAGGAGATTGACAAAATGCTAAAATATACCGACGCGATTTTGTCAGACAAATATCAACTCCCTGCAAAAACAGTAAACGAATGGGTGCTCAAAACTAGATGGGGCGTCACTTACGATTTTGAACAATTGTTGGAACACGCTATTGTTCACATACTTCGACATCGACGACAGATTGAACGGTTTTTGAGTTAGTTATTAAAAGTGGGAGGTGGGAAGTACACTCGACTGCAAGACAATACACCAACAGAATATCTCTCCCAAAATAATCCCCCTTTTACTTCTCAAGCTCATTTCTTTTCAATAGTTTAGTCTCGATCAAATTAACTTCACCAAAAACATCGAAAAATGGAAGACATATTAGACGACTCAATGGATAAGGAACCAATATTAAAACAGAGGCATGGCTGCGTAACTGCTTATCTGGGCTTTATGATCGTTACCAATTCACTCATGACTTTAGTTTATTTCTTTGCGAACTCAATGTTTACCGAGTTAATGCCGGGCTCATCTCCGGGAATGATTTATGCCCTTGGTGTACTTGGAATCGGAAATGTAATTTTCGGTATAATGCTTTGGAAATGGAAAAAACTTGGCTTTTATGGATTTATCGGAACTTCCATAGTTGCCGCTGTACTAAATACAATGATGGGAATTGACATTGGTTCCACTATTTTAGGATTGGTTGGTATTGGAATTTTATATGCTATCTTACAAATCAAAGAAAAAGAACGCTCTGCTTGGGAGAATATGGAAGATTAATTTTGAATTAAAATCCTTATAAAAAACTAGGAAGTTTCAGTCAACCTCAACTCAGGGGCAAGTGAGACTTTCTAGTTGCTTACAAACAAACAACTATGCCTAACTACATTTCACTACTCCGTGGTATCAACGTAGCCGGTCAAAAGAAAATTAAAATGGCTGACCTAAGAGCGCATTACGAAGCCATCAAATTTACAGATGTACAATCCTACATTCAAAGTGGAAATCTTTTGTTTAACAGCAAATCAAATGATGAAGCGGCTGTTGCCAAAAAGATTTTAAGTAAGATCAAAAAAGAATATGGTTTTGATGTTCCGATATTTATCACCACCGAAAAAGCATTAAAAAAAGTAGTCCGCAACAATCCTTTTTTAAAGAAGTCTGACTTCGACATCAGCAAAATGTACGTCACATTCATGTCCGAATCTCCTGACAAAACACTAATTAAAGCACTTCCAATTCACGAATCCGTTGATGACGAATATATTATTGACAAACAAACCATCTACCTGTACTGTTCTCCCAAAGGATATGGCAAAACGAAACTCTCCAATAATTTTTTTGAGAAAAAACTAAAGGTCCAATGCACTACTCGAAATTGGAAAACCCTGAACAAATTAATTGAGATGTCTGAAGATTGAATCCAACTAACCTGCATAAATCCTTTTAACAAGCAAAGACGGATGGAAGCTGATTAGCTAGGTCGCACTCAATTAATCAGGAAAGATAACTATCAGACATTTGGAAAGACCCAAAACATGGATTTCATTAGCAATCCAGAACTAGTAGTTAGTACCCGAATGCCCCTTAAAATCTGCCGCTGAATACTAGAAAATATCAATTTCAAAGCTCAAACTCAATTCACGTGAACACGCCCCATGTGAAAATTGACCTTGAACTTGAGATTGAACTTGAGCTTTAAACCCCTCCACAAAGCTAAAACCACGAAAAACGAGCACTTCCGTCTTCAGACTTCCATATTCGGTCTATCCTCCCTCCCCCTTAATTTCCCTCCCACCACACCCAAATCTAGTCCAAAAAAGTTATCTTTGCAGCACATTAAAAAACAGGCTCTTGACTTTTGACGATTTAAATCTAAACAAGGCGCTGAAGCAAAGCCTCGACGAACGTGGCTTCTTCAACCCCACTCCCATTCAACGGGAGGCTTTTTCCATCATTATGTCTGGAAGAGACGTAGCTGGTGTTGCCCAAACTGGGACAGGAAAAACACTCGCTTACCTACTTCCCTTGCTACGCCTTTGGAAATTCAATAAGGATTCTATTCCACGCGTTCTCATCTTGGTACCCACTCGCGAATTGGTGCTACAGGTGGTTTCCGAAATTGAACAATTGAGCACTTACACTTCGTTGCGAGTCATCGGACTATATGGTGGAACCAACATCAATACACAGGCCGCCACATTACGTGATGGGCATGACATAATTGTTGCCACTCCAGGTCGACTACTAGACCTCAATCTCAATAGCGCACTTAAGCTTTCGCAAATTAGAAAACTCGTCATCGACGAATTTGATGAAATGATGAACTTGGGTTTCAGACCACAGCTCAACAGCATTCTTGACATCCTTCCTGATCGTAGACAAAATTTACTTTTTTCTGCAACTATGAATCCGGAGGCGGAGAAGTTGATTGATACTTTTTTTAATGCTCCAGAACGAATCATCATTGCAGCCCACGGTACGCCACTTGAGCAGATCAAGCAGTATGCCTATATTCTTCCTAACTTTTATACAAAAGCGAATTTGCTAATTAAGCTTTTAGAAGACAAGGAGAATCTAACCAAGATTTTAATTTTTGCGGGAAGCAAAAGACTAGCGGATTTATTGCATGAAATCATATCAGAAAAATATCCCGATACGATTGGAATCATTCACTCCAACAAATCTCAAAACTATCGTATCAGAAACGTAGAAGGTTTCCAAGATGGAACTTTTAGAGCGCTTATCGCAACGGATATTATTGCTAGAGGATTGGACATAAAAGAAGTGAGTCATGTGATCAATTTTGACTTACCAGATGAAGCTCCTGATTACATCCACCGAATCGGACGTACGGGTAGAGCAGACAAAGAAGGTATTGCGATTTCTTTTATAAAAGAAGATGAAGAAGAGTTTCAAACGGCGATCGAAGAGTTGATGAAAATGAAAATTGAGATGTTGCCGCTACCAGAAGATTTAGAAATATCCGATGAAATCATCGAAGCGGAGAAAAAACGAATGGGTGGTGACAAACACTATCTTTCTTCTCCAAGCATGAATTCAAAAGGAGCCTACCAAGAGAAGAGTTTGAAAAATCAAAAAACAAACTTAGGAAACTCCTACAAGAGAAAATTAAAAGAAAAATTCAAGTCCGTTACAAAACGAAGCGGCAAAAAAAAGAAGACAAAATAACATGGAATTCGGAAGGCTACAAGATTTAGAAATACTAAGAGAAACTGGAAGTGGATTATTCCTCGGAGATGAGGAAGGTAACGATATTCTCCTTCCCGGAAAATACATACCCGACAACTTCAAAATCGGTGAGATGCTAGAAGTCTTCGTCTACAAAGATGGAGAAGGTCGACTCATCGCTACTACCATGAATCCTAAAATTACTTTACACGAATTCGAATTACTTCGCGTAGAAAAAGTAAACAACCACGGGGCTTTCATGGACATGGGAATCGAAAAAGATCTCTTCGTCCCCTTTCGCGAACAACAAGCCAAAATGCTAGAAGGTCGTTACTACATGATCTTTATGTACATCGACGAAGATACCGAAAGGCTAGTTGGTTCCAACCAAATCAATCGCTTTTTAGATGATGAAGAGATTACCGTAAAACCAGGAGAAGAAGTCGACATCCTGGTATGGGAACCGACCGATCTTGGTTACAATGTCATCATCAATGATTTACATAAAGGGCTTGTTTATGACAATGAAGTCTTCACACAATTGCGACCTGGTCACAGAAGAAAAGCATACATCAAAAACGTAAGAGATGACAATAAGATTGACGTCATTCTTCAAAAGCCGGGTTACCAAAACATCGTTGAACCCAATGCAAAGAAAATCATGGATTACCTTGAAAGCAAAAAAGGGTTTATTCCTTTGACGGACAAAAGTGATCCTGACGAAATAGTTTTTCATCTTGAGATGAGTAAAAAGACCTTTAAAAAAGCAATCGGTTTACTTTACAAAAAACGACTGGTCCGATTAGAGAAAGATGGAACTTACTTAGCTGATAAAAAAGAGTCCTAAATTTGAGTTGACCTTACATTATTCCCTAAAGAAGTTGTTTAAAATTTAGAGCAAATGCACTACCTCATCATCTTAATGCAAGTCTACTGTGTTTACCACATTGTTACTCAAAAGAATGACTGGTGGTGGATTCCGCTTGTAATTTTCCTTCCCTTATTTGGATGCTTATTTTACATTTATAAAAAAATCATCAATCAACCGAAAATTGCACAACAGTACAACTCAAACAAAACGGACTTCAGTTCAATTTTCAACCCTGGCGGAAAAATAAAAGAACTCGAAAAGAAGGTTGAGTTTTCCAATACTTTTACCAATAAAGTGGCACTCGGTGATGCTTATCTTATCGAAAAAATGTACGACGAAGCCATCGCAATTTATGAGTCAACCAAGTCTGGCGTTCATGATAATGACTCACACGTCAACCACCAACTTATCAACGCATATTTCCATAAACAAGATTATGATAAAGTAATCGACATCGCTCAAGAAGCTTCAAAAAATACTGCTTTCAAAAAAGCAAATGCAAAAGTACTTTATGGCCTAGCGCTAGAGAGTAAAGGAGCAATTGAAAAGGCCAACACTGTTCTACAATCTATGAATAGACAATATGCTGACCTCGAACCAAGAATCATTTATGCCAAATTTTTAATCCGTCAAAATCGCGAAGCGGATGCAAAAGACATCTACGCTGAAATCGTGGAAGAAGCTAGCCATATGAGCAATTTTGAAATGAAAAATAAACGCAGCTGGGTTGATGAAGCTCGTGCTGAGTTGAAGAGGATGTAGAGTAGAGAGCTGGAAGTCCGAAGTCCGAAGACGGAAGTTCCCTTGAATAAGGCCTATACGATCGAACGGACTTCGGACTTCGGACTTCGGACTTCGGACTTCGGACTTCGGTCTTCGGACTTCGGTCTTCGGACTTCCGTCTTCGGACTTCCGTCTTCTCCCCACCCCAAAACAATCATTTACAATAAAATCCAAAACTCTTGAACCTCCTCCTAATCACTCCTCCCTTCACACAGCTTAACACGCCATACCCGGCTACAGCTTACCTCAAGGGATTCCTCAATACCAAGGGTTACAACTCTCGACAAGCGGACCTAGGAATAGAAGTGATACTTGAATTGTTTTCATCAAAAGGATTCGAAAAAATATTTCAAGCAATTGAAAATAAGCAAAGCGAACTTAGCGAAAATAGTCGCCGGATTTTTCAACTCAGAGACACATATCTACAAACCATAGATCCTGCCATTCGCTTTTTGCAAAACAAAAACCCTACCCTCGCCCACAGTATTTGTGATCGAAGTTACTTGCCAGAAGCCAGTCGATTCAACGAAATGGAAGACATGGAATGGGCTTTCGGAACCATGGGCATTCACGACAAAGCACGCCATCTGGTTACCCTCTATCTCGAAGACATGGGCGATCTGATTAAAGAAGCGATTGATCCCCATTTTGGTTTCAGTCGCTATGCCGAACGCTTGGGTATGTCGGCCAGCCACTTCGATGATATTCACGAGGCATTACAAGAGCCGGATAGCATCATCAGTACGACCTTAAAAGCGCAACTCGAAAAACACATTCAAATTGCAAAACCTGATGTACTTTGTATTTCTGTTCCCTTCCCGGGGAACTTATTTGGTGCACTTAAGTGTGGACAATATATAAAAACTAATCACCCGAATATAAAAGTTGTGATGGGTGGCGGTTACCCAAATACTGAACTGAGGCGACTCGCGGAAGAACGACTATTCGACTACATCGATTTTGTCTCATTGGATGATGGGGAGGCTCCATTGATGCTCCTGCTCCAACATCTTGAAGGTAAACTAGAACGCAGTGCATTGAAACGCGTTTTTGCAAAAACAAATGGCGTCGTTTGCTATCACAACAATACCAAGGTACTGGACATAGCGCAGCGCGAAACAGGTACACCTGACTATAGTGATTTGCTGTTGCACGATTACCTTTCTGTCATCGAAGTGGTCAACCCTATGCATAGACTTTGGAGTGATGGTCGCTGGAATAAATTGACACTCGCGCATGGTTGCTATTGGGGGAAATGTACTTTTTGTGATGTGAGTTTAGACTACATCAAAAACTACGAGCCGCTGACTCCAGCGATGCTTTGTGATCGGATAGAAACCATCATTGAGCAGACTGGACAAAATGGATTTCACTTTGTAGATGAAGCTGCGCCACCTGCATTAATGCGCGATTTGGCTTTGGAAATCCTCCGTCGTAACATTACAGTTACCTGGTGGACGAATATTCGTTTTGAAAAAAGCTTTACCCCAGATCTCTGTAAGTTATTGAAAGCCTCAGGTTGTATCGCTGTTTCAGGTGGACTTGAAGTTGCCTCCGATCGTTTACTTGATTTGATGAAGAAAGGGGTAACCGTTGCGCAGGTTGCAAGAGTGGCAGATGCGTTTACTGAAGCTGGTATCATGGTACACGCTTACCTCATGTATGGCTTCCCAACACAGACCGACCAAGAAACAATTGATGCTTTAGAAATGGTTCGCCAACTTTTTGAATCGGGTGTTTTGCAATCTGGTTTTTGGCATCGTTTTGCAATGACTGCGCACAGCCCGGTTGGTCATGCACCTGCTGATTACCAAGTCGTTGATTTAGGTCCAAGCTTTGGTGGCTTTGCAGAAAATGACCGAATACATGAAGACCCATTAGGAACGGAACATGAATTGTACTCTGAGGGGTTAAGAAAGTCGCTATTCAACTATATGCATGGTGTTTGTTTTGAATTTAATTTATCAGAATGGTTTGATTTTGACATACCAGAAACAACTATTTCTAGTGATTATATAGCAACATGTTTGCAAGATATGTCTGAGGTAATTCCTCGCCAAAATGCCATTATTAGTTGGCTGAATCGTCCGCCAGAAATCGTCGAATCAGATGAGGATTCCATCTTACTTAATTTTCATAACAAGCAAAGCAGCTGGGAAGCTGAGTTGGATATAGATACTGCTGAATGGTTGATTGAAACCTTAGATAAGATTGGTCATTCTGCCAAAGCAACGACTCCGTTTAAGACATTAAAAAAAGATTGGGAATCCTATTCCGGATTGAGTTTTGAAGAGTTGGAGGAAACTGAAATTTGGCAACAATTGCTAGAGAGTGGATTGTTGATTGTGTAAGGAAGGAGCTTGCGAAATTCGATTTGAAAGTTTTTCTCATCGTAGGAGAACACAAGTAAAGGATTGATCATTGGTAATAAAAAATGGGCTTTGAGGAAATAATCTTCAAAGCCCATTTTAATATTATAATTTGAATACCTGTTTATTCAACAAGGTGTCTCGCGATCTCATCGTTTCCAATGTCTTTAGGATTCGGTCCCCACTTATTTTCTCCCGGCACACTATCTTGGCAGAAGAAATAAAGCACAACGAAAATCCCTATTCCTGTGAAGATGATCAAGTACCACCAAGCACTTCTTCCAGTATCATGTAAACGTCGAGCTGCAACAGCAAGACTAGGCACAAGAGCGACTAAGGAATAAATTGAATTTAAAAAAGGCGTCTCAGTCATAATGTCAATTCCCATTGTAGCAAGGCTAATGATAGTGGAGAATAAGGTAAAGTACCAATATTCTGATCGACGAGAGCGACCTTTAAAATCTGCAAATTTTCGAAATACGTCTAAAAAATAATTCATAGTAGGTTATTTGGTTGATTAATTTTGGAATTAAAACCTCAATGATTTGTTATAACATTAAGGATATGAATAAACGAGGCAAAATTAAAGCTCTCCTTCTCCTTCAATTTTTGGCTTTCGAGTAATCAGATATGCAGGTAAACCAATAATCAAAATTAAGAAAGTAAAAATTGCCCAAACTCAGGCATTCATTCCTCTGGAATTTGCATCATTAAACACCCAAAATGCTGCAGCTCCTGCGATTACAAGTCCGATAATCTGTGACATAATTTTTGATTTTAAGTTAAGTAATTAAATAACTTCGAAGTCTAAATATAGTAAAATCCTAATATTATTAGGATTATTGGTCAACAAAAACACTTTTTTAAGGTTTCTTCTATGTATAATGGTGTTCTACATACCGAGTAATAAAATACAATAAATGAGCCGAAATAAACTAAAAGATCTACGTCCCGTACTTCCAATGATCTCCGAAATGGAACGGATAAGCCCATCGGAGCATTTTCAAAACTCCTGCCTTCGACCTATTCTTAAGTTT
>CALGLS010000481.1 GCA_937959375.1 uncultured Saprospiraceae bacterium | reverse complement strand
CAATCGATCAGAAAAAGGATTTGGATAAACTGCTAAATCGTTGAATTTTTGATCAGCAACACCGGTCACCATGATCTCCACTTCAATCAAAATGGAATGATCACAATAATCATTCGCAGCCGTCAAAACCACTTGATAGGTCCCATTCTCTGTATAAGTATGGGAAGGGTTTTCATCAGAACTTACACCACCATCTCCAAACTCCCAAGAATAAATATGGGCATTATCTGACAGGTTGCTAAAGTCAACATCAAACCCATTCACATTAAAAGAAAAATCAGCAACTGGAACCGCAAGCACATTGATGAAATCAACATAAGAAATGGAGTTACTACCAACGGCATTTGTAACAGCAAGTGAAGCATCGTAGGCACCCGGCGTGTCGTAAACAACCACTGGGTTTTGCTCATTACTCATCGCAGGATCACCTCCGGGGAATGACCAATTCCATGTTTCAATATCACCAGAAGAAGTATCATTATAGAAAACAGTATATGACACACAACCAGACATATCATCTACTGTGAAATTAGCGGAAGGTAAAACACCAAGTACAATTTCTTGCGTTAGCGTATCTGAGAAACAATCGTTTTCTACAATCAAAGTAACCTCATACACACCACTGGTCATGTAATCATAAACGGGGTTACTTTCCGAACTAGTCATTCCGTCTCCAAAGTCCCAAGACTGTGTCGTTTCGTTTTGAGAAGTATTACTAAAGGTCACCTCTGTTCCATTGACGATGTAGTCAAAGTTTGCGGTGGGTGAACCCAAAATGGTTAAGGTTAATTCGTCCGAAACCACATCTGCAAAACAATTGGATGATAAAACACAACGGATGATAAAACCATCTTGAACACCACTCAAATCATTTAACGTAAGTACATTACTGGAAGTGCCCGTATATAAAACACCTTCTTGCATATCGGCAAAGCCACCGCCCTCATTTATCTGCCATTGGTATACTAACCCATTTCCTTCTGCACCAATATTTATCATAGGAGAAGTACCTTCACAAAATACATCAACAAAAGGCTGCATTGTAATATTCGTAGCCAATACATCTTCTATTCCAATAACAGGAGGCAACCAAAAAGTCACCTGACCTTGCACACCACCAAGCGCATTCATACTCGAATTGTTACAAGACTCTGGCGTATTCGTTGTCAAACCTGCACTACCTCCATCCCACAAAACATTGAAGGGCGTAAGGTCGATACTACTGGTAATGACACCTCCAGCGCCACCGCCTCCTGGCCCCATACAACGTGCTGCATTTGCATTGTTAACAGTACTACCATCTCCTCCACTTGCATTTAATGTCAATGAAGTCGTTACTTCTACTACATCTAAAATGATGCTACCAGCTGCTCCTCCTCCACCGCCGCCATCAGCACCTATCGTCGTCGGTGAGCTTGCACCTGAACAATCAATCGTCGCCGCAGTTCCGTCAATCGTATTCGCTTTTATGAAAATAATTCCACCACCATTTCCACCATTGGTTCCGGCGTCATTATTCATATGACCAGCTCCGCCACCACCTCCCATGTAAAATCGGTTTTGGTTATTCGCAATCCCCTTTCCTCCTTGCCCCGGATGAAAACCATCACAACCAAAAGTAGAAGGCTCATCATTTTCGCCTCCAGGCCCACCATTAGATAAATGTGCTCCACCACCTCCGCCAGAGTTGTGATCGTTAGCACCGCCGCCGCCATTTGCCTGCGCACCTTTTCCTGCTTCCTTATCCGTGATAAATGTAGCAACTCCTTCTCCCTTTGCGGCACCACGCCAAGTATTCGAATCGTAGAAATAATCGTTTTCTGCAAACAGCCAACTACAATCATTTGGACTAATCGACTCCGCAATACCTCCTCTAAACCCATGACCACTTGCATCTATTGGCGCGTTGATGGTCAGTGTTCCGTTAACTTCTAGTGCAAGAACGCCACCTGTGCTTCCATTCCAAGGTTCAGGACTCAAGGTTCCTACTACTTCTGCATTTTGATACGTTGGAACCGTAACCAATTGCAGATTTCCAAAAATGTCGTAATTATTCACCAAAAGATATTGAAGGTAAATCTGATTGCCAATGATGTTGACAATAGCTGATCGCTCGTACAATCCAGTATTGTTCAAACTGGTAATATTACCGAATGAGTTATTATTGGAGGCATCAATTTCAGCTCCCTGCATTTGAATCAAGAGAACCTGTTGGCCAATTTGAAAATCAGCCACATTATTCACCGTGAGTATACTTTCGCAATAATCAATGTTGGTGACGGCTGTGTACTGATTGATGATGCCAGAAATGGAGGTTTGTGCCTGCAGTATACAGGTGTAGAGGCACATGACGAGAAGAGTCAGTTTTTTGCTCATATTTGTTTAGAATAAACGGATTTAGGAAATCGAGTATAAAAGGCGGGTCGAAGTCGTAGTGTGGCACAAATATAGGGAATCAGCGGCAATTTCAGGGTAAATGGTGGCTTTGGAAAGAAATATTCGTAATTTAGGTGGGAATATGTGGTTTAAATTGCCACTTTAATGAAAACTTCCTTCCTTCTTAGCTATTAAATTCATATCTTTGCGCGCGTTAAAATCTCACCGTCCTATGTTAGGATTAAGTGAGTATGGTTAAACCAAATAAATTTTAGCTTAAATGCCTGTAAAAATTAGACTACAGCGACAAGGTCGCAGAAAAGCACCGTACTATCACATCGTAATTGCTGATGTACGTGCTCCAAGAGATGGTAAATTCATCGAAAAGATTGGGTCTTACAACCCAATGACAACTCCAGCTACGATCGAAATCGATCGAGATAAAGCATATGACTGGCTGAATAAAGGTGCTCAACCTACTGATACAGCCCGTGCAATCCTTCGTTTCAAAGGCGTACTTTACCGCAAGCACCTTATGAGAGGTGTTAAGAAAGGTGCCCTAACTGTTGAACAAGCTGATACAATGTATCAAAAGTGGATCGACGAGAAAGAAGCTAAGGTAAATGCAAGAAGAGAAGCTGAAGCATTAAAGAAAATCAACCGTTTAGCTGAGATCAACGGAAAAGTAAAAGCTGTGAAGCACACGCCTAAGGCAGATGCAAGCGCTAGTACTTCTCTTGATGCTCCTGCTGCTGAAACTGGTACTTTCGCAGAAAATGTAGAACAAACTACTGTTGAGTCATTCAGTTCAGCTCCGGCTGCTGAAGCAACTCCAGAACCAGTAGCTGAAGCTCCTGCTGCAGAACCTACACCAGAACCAGCTGCTGAGACTCCAGCTCCTGAACCAGTTGTTGAAGCTACACCAGAACCAGTTGCTGCGGCACCTGTTGCTGAAGCTCCTGCTCCTGCTGCTGCGGATGATCTAAAGAAAATCGAAGGAATCGGACCTAAGATTGCAGAAATTCTAAACGGTACTGGTATCACTACCTTTGCTGCATTGGCTGCTGCATCTGCTGATTCTATCAAAGAAACGTTGGCGAACGCTGAAGGTAACTTCAAAGCTCACGACCCAACAACTTGGCCTGCACAAGCTAAAATGGCTGCAGACGGAGAATGGGACAAGCTTAAAGCTTGGCAAGATGAGCTAGACGGCGGTAAAGTTGTAGCTAGCAAGGAAGAAGAGTAAAATCTGATTCTTTTAGAATATTAAAAAGCGGTGAAGCAGTTAGTTCTGTTTTACCGCTTTTTTAATTAGAGTGTGAATTAGAATTAGAATTAGAATTAGAATGGCCCTCTAACGCGATCTTTACGATCAAGGGAAGATTCTAATTCTAATTTCCATTCCTATTCTAATTCCAATCTTTTTTTAATAAAAAAGTTAAACTTCCCCAATAAATTAATTAACTTCGCGGTGCTTTGAAACATTGGCTATTGCTATCATTTTGCCATGACTAACCTTAGCCATTCAATGCATTTATTACCAGACGTACGAACCTAGTAGGGCTTAAATGTTCTACTAGGTTTACCTTTAAAATAAGGTCCTTGACTCATATAAATTAAACGATTTAGTCAAGCAGTTTAGAACCTCTTTGGCTAAAATAGCGTACCAATTAAACATATTTGCCAGAGAATAAAATAATTGAACTTATGGAAGCTTTAAATCCTGATTATCAGGCTAAATTAGATGAAATTGCAAAGGCAATTCCAGTATCAGAAGAACACATCAAATACCTCGAAGAGGAGGAAGAAGAAGATTACCAAAAAATGCGTGATAACTTCGAACCAATGATTCAAGCGCTATATGAGGAAGTGGCAAAAGACAATCCGCTTCAACTCCCTGCTCTTGAAACCGCACTCTTGTCTGAAGAATTCGAAGGCATGTACCTTCCTCGAATCTTGGGTTATACAGTACTTAGAGGTTTGGTAAACGAAAACTACAAATACACCTTACCACAAGATCATTTCAAAACGGTTTTGATGGCAATCTGCAACTCCAATAATTTTGAATACCTCAAAATGCGTATTGGACAAACCATCCAAATTGGTTTTTCTTTAAGTAGTGACATTTGGGTAACCAACTTGATCAATGCTGCTGTCATCAAACAAGTACGTTACTTTTTGCAAAGCCAAAAACTAAGCAAGTACCGTGACCTTAGAGAAAGAAAGGTTGGCTACTTACGTTATTACAATCAGTTTAAAAACGAAGAGTTTAAAGCAGCTGATTTTCCTACCAATACGTCACAGCTAAAGGTTTTATACCCTAGCCTAAGTAGCTTTATCAAGCACCGTATCGAGAAGAAGCGTAACAATGTTAGTCTGAACGAAAAGATCATGACCTTCTTGCAAAATCCTGAATTTCAGGGTACACCAGAGCAGGTTGATATGCTTGGATTGTTTGCTGGATTTTTTAAAATTAATGCTTCGAATGCTAAAATTGTTGGTGACATCATCAACCGTCAAAGAAAGGAAAGTCCTGAATTCGTTGAACGTTGGTTGAATTTCATTCTAGAAACACACGCTGGTTCTTTAAACATGGAAGCTACTGCCGATAATAAGATCTCTGCATTAATCGATAAGTCAATCGATGATGAACTTTCTGTTCACTATACTTTAATGGACACGGTACACAGTAAAGGCTACATTCACAACGACAGTATAGAAGCAGTAAGAGTTTCTTACAGTAATCATGCTGGTATGTCTCTAGTCAATGAATGTACAAGAAAGACCATCCTTCACTATATCGGACAGGTACTCAACAACCTAAAGGAAGAAGAATACACTGAGTACTTTGAGCTTTCAAAGATATTCCCTGTTTACATGGATATATTCTCTAACCAGTACTTCAATCAAGGATTGAAACAACTTTGTATGAAGTATATCAAGCGTTTATTAAAGCGCTATATTGATAAGCGTGGACGTGATTATCAAGACATCAAGAAGTTTGTAACAACTAACTTTGTAGATCTTGACTTTATGAAGAAAAAAGAACTAGTTGAGTTCTTTAAAACAAAACGAAAAAAGAAGCCTGTTTCCAAATAGGCTTTAAACAAAAAAAAGTTATCCCGAATTTTGTGAAAGCAGAGTTCGGGATTTCTTTTTTTGAACAACTTCTTTTACTAAAAGACTAAGTAACTTATAAATCAGACCACTCCGTCGATGAAAAACCTCTAAAAGTAGAATAAAAAGCCACTTCTACCTTCTAGATTGATACTTTAGAGACATACATTAAAGAAAGCTCACTCGGATCAAACCAAATAAAGCTTTCCATTCTTAACCTAATATCAAAAAATGATTTCAGATTTTATTAAAGGTGCTAGTTCATACTTCAAGGCATTTAGTATCATCAGTGAGATGCGCTTGTGGAAATATCTCTTGGTTCCTGGCTTGCTCAGTTTATTCCTAGGTGGCTCAATGGCGGCAGCAGCTTGGGGTCTTTCTGACAATTTAGGGCTGTGGTTACAAAGTTGGTATCCCTGGGAAATTGGAGCAGGTGTTATTGCTTCTGTAGCAGGCTGGATTGGACTGGCCTTAATGGTCATTTTTGGTTTGGTTATTTATAAACACATCATTCTTGTCGTTGTATCCCCTTTTATGAGTCCGCTTTCGCAAAAAGTAGAAGAACGACTAACGGGTATCTCAACGCCAAATAAAGGTTTTCAAACCGGAAAAGCAATTAAGGATATCTTGCGTGGATTAAGGGTTGCACTTCGGAATATTACTCGTGAACTCTTTTTCGTATCGATACTTTTTATAGTCGGACTCATCCCTGTGTTTGGATGGATTTCTTCAATTTTAATCTTTTTAGTTCAAGCCTACTACGCTGGTTTTGGAAATATTGACTATACGCTAGAGCGACATTATTCCGTAAAGGGAAGTACTCGATTTGTAAAAGACAATCGTTGGTTGGCAATTGGGAATGGAACTGTATTTTTACTTATCCTAATGACTGGAATTGGTTTTCTATTTGCTCCGCCACTAGCCACCGTTGCCGCAACATTAGAAGCAACCAAAAGGTTGGAAAATGTACCTTCTAATAGTAGCTTCAAAGGTGAAGCTGATCTGGTTTAAAAAAATCGTTCTATCGGAATGCAAGATAATAGAACTCCACTCAAATTAACATTTGAAATTACTTTAGTGTCCGTGTTGCATATGGAAACAACTTAGCAGTTCTAAAAGTATAAGAGAACGTAACGAATCATATTCTAAAACGTCATTATATCAATATGAAGTTGTTCAAGTTTAGGTTTAGAAATAATTTTTCCTTACCTGCAAACAAAAATAAGCAACTTCTATTTAAACAAATTCGAAACTAATCAAAAAATAAATCGCAATTATGAAAAGAATCATGACCCTATTTGCCATTTGCCTTATGGCCTTAAACACACAGGCACAATTAAATCTCACCTATATTTCTGATCTTACTTATACGGAATCACTAAACGATGTTTGGGGATACGAAGCGCCTGATGGAACAGAGTATGCATTAGTAGGTGCCGCCAACGGAACTTCTATTGTAAGTTTAGAGGACCCTGCCGACCCAGTTGAAGTAGCCTACATTGCAGGTGATAATTCTACTTGGCGCGACATTAAAACTTGGGGGCAATTTGCTTTTGTTACTACTGATTCAGGTAATGATGGTTTGACCGTCATTGATCTTTCTGATCTACCAAACTCAGCAACAAGTACCAATATCACTAGCATTGCAGGACTTGGTACATTGAATACTTGCCACAACATTTACATCGACGAATTTGGTTACGCATACCTTGCAGGTTGTAATCTCAATAATGGCGGTATGCTTATCTTTGATTGTTTCACAGATCCAGGTAACCCAGCGTTTGTTGTAGCAGCTCCTAACCAATACTCGCATGATGTTTACGTCCTTGCCAACCAAATGTATTCTTCAGAAATTAACATTGGTGTTTTTACCATCTATGATGTAAGTGATAAAAACAACATTGTAACTTTAGGTTCTCAAACAACACCTTTCGCATTTACACATAACACTTGGTTGTCTAAAGACAGTACCGTTTTGTTTACAACAGACGAGACTGCTAATGCACCCGTTGGAGCCTATGACATTACCGACCCGACAGATATTCAATTCCTTGATTCATATGCACCATTTGAGACACTTGGTGATGGTGTGATTCCTCACAACGTACACGTTTGGGAAGACTGGCTAATCGTTTCATACTACACCGATGGTTGTATTATCATTGATGCATCTCATCCTGACAACTTGGTGGAAGTTGGAAACTTTGATACTTATATTCCACCTTCTACAGGTTTTCAAGGTGTATGGGGAGCTTATCCATATTTATCATCAGGCTTAGTGCTTTGTACTGATATCGGAAATGGACTGTATGTACTTGAACCAAATTATGTGTATGCTTGCTACCTTGAAGGAAATGTTACAGATGCTTCTGACGGAAGTGATATAAGTGCTGCAACTATTACACTTGAAACGACAACTACCTTTGCCAATACAGATGCAACAGGTGAATATAAAACAGGAATTGCGACCTCAGGTAGCTACGATGTTACCGCTAGTCGCCCTGGTTATATATCTCAAACGCTTACGCTTAATCTAGAAAACGGCGTAACAACAATTGCAGATTTTCAATTAGAGCAACTCCCTTCTTTTTCACTTAGTGGACAAGTTGTTGAAGCTGGCACCGGTACTCCAATAGCAGATGCCATAATTAATATTGCAGATGACAATGAATTTTTTGTTTATGATGTCGTTTCAGATGCAGATGGTAATTTTACGATCCCAACTTTTTTTGAAGGCGCGTATAATGTGGCTGCAGGTAAGTGGGGATTCAAAACAAACCTTAGTGAAGGATTTACCATTGACATGAGCAATCCTACATTAACCATTGAATTAGATAAAGGTTACGAGGATATCTTTTCAGTTGATCTGGGTTGGTCTGTAACGGGTCAAAACTTCACTGGAGAATGGGAAAGAGGTGTATCTATCGCTCAATTTGTTGGTGGTGGATTTTCTATTACACCAATTGAAGATCTACCAAACGATGATGGCAACGCTTGTTACGTTACTCAAAATGGTGAAGATCTTTTCAGCAACGTTTTGATCAGTGGAAATACAATTTTGACTTCTCCTATATTCGATATTTCAACTTACAACGAACCAAGGATGAGTTTTTACCAATGGTTCATTAGTGTAGATGCAAGTGTACAAGGATATCCACCTCCGAGTAATGATAAGTTCATTGTTACGATTAACAATGGTACGGAAACAGTTACCATTAGTGAAGACCTTTTTGATGGCGACTTTTACAATATTGATTGGTTTTCATCAGGAGATATTAACATCAGTGATTTCATCACTCCTACAGATAATATGACGGTTAGTTTTGAAGCGAGTGCTGAACTTGGTTATGACATTATAACAGAAGCTGGTCTTGACTTTTTCCAAGTTTGGGATGCCGACCCAACCCCAGTATCTGTTGACGATCTTTCAACAGACAATATCAAGATTAAGGCTTTTCCTAATCCAACTGCTGATGCATTTACCCTTTCTTATGACTTAGGTAATGTAACTGATGAGGCAACTGCAACAGTAGTAAATGTTATTGGTCAAACTGTAAAAACAATTGCACTGGATAACACAAGCAACAACGTTCGTTTTGGGAATGAACTAAACCCAGGTATTTATCTCGTTCAGATAAAGGCTGGTAGCTGGGAAAGTAAAACGATTCGATTGGTTAAGCAGTAGAGGTTGAGGCTGTAAGTAGGGTATTGGAGGTGGGAAGTTCACTCGATCGCGGGGCTCTGCGTTTGATGGAACTTCCCACTTCCCATTATTCTAGCGTATAAAGTAATGTTGAATCGTTGAATAATGAATCGTTGAGTTTTGAATGGTTTTTGCAGTTTTCAATAAATCTATATTTAACGATTCAATATTCAATTTAGCTATGCGGTAGATGGCACTCCCCAACTTCCCATTATTCTAACGTGTAAAGTAATGTTGAATCGTTGAATAATGAATCGTTGAATTTTGAATGGTTTTTGCAGTTTTCAATAAATCTATATTCAATGATTCAATTTACCTATACGGTAGATGGCACTCCCAACTTCCACCCCACTCTACTCAAATATCGCAACCGCTCGCTCACCCGGTTTCACATAACCGCGATACATACCTGATGTATTAAAAGGCATTGCTACATTTCCATATTTATCTACTCCTATCACGCCTCCAGTTCCTCCTTCTGCTTTCAGTTTATCATTGATGACATAATTTGCAGCTTCCTGAAATGGCATCTCTTTGTATTCCATTAAGGCAGAAATATCGTAAGCAACTGCAAATCGAATAAAAAATTCACCATGCCCTGTAGATGAAATAGCGCAAGTATTGTTATTGGCATAAACACCTGCACCAACAATTGGGGAGTCACCGATTCGATTGTAGCGCTTGTTGGTCATTCCGCCTGTGGAGGTTCCTGCTGCTAAGTTGCCATTCTTATCGAGTGCTGCACAACCAACTGTTCCATATTTAAATGGTGAATCTATGGGAGACAAATCTCCTCTTTGTGCTTCACGTGCTTTTGCCTTTTGCAAAGATTCCCAACGACGGTCTGTATGAAAATAAGATGGATCAACCGTTTCGATATTTTGTTCACGGGCAAATTGATTCGCCCCCTCACCGGTCAACAAAACGTGAGCGGATTTTTCCATAACGGCACGAGCAGCTTTGATCGGGTTTTTGACAATCGTTACTCCTCCTACTGCACCAGCGTTTTGAGTAGCTCCATCCATAAATGAAGCATCTAACTCGTTGGTTCCTGCATTTGTGAATACCGCTCCTTTACCTGCATTAAAGTGAGGTGAATTTTCTAAAACAATGATGGTCTGTTCTACAGCATCCATGGCTGTTCCTCCATTTTTCAAAATCTCTTCCCCCACACTTAGTGCCTTACTCAATGCAGCTTTAATTGATTTTTCTTTTTCAGGAGTTATGTTCGTTTTTGACATCGTACCTGCTCCTCCATGAATCGCGAGTGCATATTCAGCTTGATTGTTCGATATCGTATTTTCTTTTTTTGAATGAGCTGCTGATTTATTATTCGTCTCGCCTCCTGTTGAAGAACAAGCAACAAAAGAAAGTAGGCTCACTAAAAGCAGTAGAATTTGAATTCTCTTTATCATAATGGATCAAATTAGGTTAGACTAAAAATATGAAATAATTTTGTAACAACTCTGACTTAAGTATTGCGAACTTTCGCCTAATCATATGCTACTGAATAGTTACACAATTTTGAAATCAAGTAAAAATACGCTTGTAATCAATTAACTCTATATTCAAAAGGGCATTTTGTAACCAAACCTCCTCTTTCCCGTTTTCAATAAAAAATCTATTCTATGAAAATTTTAATTATCGGTGGAGGTAATATGGGACTCACCTATGCACAAAGCTTTTTACGATCCCATATCACCGATAAAGCAAACATGGTAATATTGGAACGATCTCCAGAGAAAGCTTCTAAAGTTGCTAATGCAGGTGTTGGCACCGTATGTAATCATCCTGGCGATTGTCTAAGAAATGCAGATCTAATTATTTTTGCTGTAAAGCCACAAGACTCACCTGAGCTATTTAAAAGTATCCGTTCTTATATCAATAATGAACAAGTCTTCCTCTCCATCATGGCAGGTGTGAAAATTGAAACCATTTGTGAAAGCTTAAAGGTAACTAAAGTCATTCGAGCAATGCCTAATTTGCCGACTCAAGTAGGAATGGGCATGACTGCCTATACTTCCTCTAATGAAGTTAGTCGACTTGAGTTAGCCATGGTTCAAAATCTAATGAACACTACTGGCAAATCTATTTATGTTGAGAAAGAAAGTTCCATTGATGCAGCAACTGCGATATCGGGAAGTGGCCCTGCTTATGTCTATCATTTTATGAATGCAATGATTCAAGCAGCAAAGGGGATGGATTTTAGTGATGCCGAGGCAGAGTTGCTTGTCAGCCAAACATTTAAGGGTGCTGTTGACCTGTATAGCAAAAACAATTTTACCTGCCAAGAATGGATTTCTAAAGTCGCCTCAAAAGGTGGCACCACTGAAGCTGCCATTGCTTCCTTTATAAGTAATGATGTTAAAAAAGACATTATCGCTGGCGCCAAAGCTGCTCATGAACGAGCCATCGAATTAGGTCAAGTAACCACAACTTCAAATCCCCCTAGCTAAGTACTTTATAACATAAAGTACTTTAATTTGTAAAAGCCCTTGATGCCAATCTAGCGTCAAGGGCTTTTATATTCTAAAACAAATTCAAATATTATTTCCTTTCATAAAAGCTTTTTGTAACTTTATTGCTAATATTGTAAACATATTCTTGACACCTGCTATTGTTGTCGGATATGAGAATGCTTTACAGTCAGTAATTGTTTAGCTCTGGCTGTTTGATGACTGCACAAAGCGTAATTTTTGACGAAGAAAACGACGAATGTAAGAGTATGTTTAAATTTCGTTTTCAGAGGCGAAAAGACAGATGTTTGTGTTGAACGATGCTCATTTTTTTAGGAATAGCAGAGCTATTGCTGAATAAATAGCAGAAGTACAACGCAAAATATCGCTTTTGAAGGCATGAAATATGAATTTTAAACATACTCT
>CALGLS010000480.1 GCA_937959375.1 uncultured Saprospiraceae bacterium | reverse complement strand
CTAAAGGCGCTTTTCTTACTCACGATTTTACTATTCACTAAACTCTTTTTTTTGTAATTACTTGGGTGGACCACATTAAGTCAAGTGAAAGCGCCTTTAGGTGCGAAATGTTTGTAATCATGTTAAACGAAGATTTATTTTAGCGCCTTTAGGTGCGGCACCGTTACTTGCTTCATTTTACTTTGATGTAGCATCTTTTTAATAGAAATATTTAGCTACTAGACATTTTGCCTTTTTCGCGCCTCCCAGCCTATTTAAGGAGTGGCAGCTTCCCCGCAAATGCCCAGTAGTAAATAGAAATATCGTAACTGTTCAGCGCTATACCTTTTTCGACCTATCGGGCCTCCAAGAAGGGCTGAAGACGAAAGTTTCCTTCGATCGTTTTTTAAACCACAAAAGACATAAAAGAAAACAAAAGCCCGCGATCGCTTAGGAATAGGGGAATACACGTCCGAACTTTTGTTTTCTTTTTTTTTCTTTTGTGGTTCAAAATTACGTTAGCGGGAAACTTACACCTGAATAGTTAAGAAATATCTTATAAAAGAACTCAACAAAACAGTCACAACATATGTGTACACGCTAGCTTTGCCGGCAGGCAGGCAGGCAGGCACATAGACACAATAGAGCACAGAGTACGAGCGTGATGGAAACTATTTGATCTATGCATGTTGTAAAAAAATACGTGCGTCAAAAAAATAAAAGTCCGCGCTTAAAGTGCTAAATTGGAGTTTGTGAACAAAAAAACTCAACAATGAAAATCAGCACTTCCCTCCTACTCCTTTTTTGCCTAGTAATAAGTACAGCATCTTTGTTAGCGCAATCCGAAATTAAGACCAGCGATAGCAGTCCATTCGCAATCGGAGAAAGCTTTAATTTTGACTCTAAGGTTCTTGACGAAAATCGGACGGTCAATATTTACCTTCCCAATGGTTACCATAAAGATTCTTTAAAACAGTACCCAGTCATTTATCTACTTGATGGTTCAAATGATGAAGATTTCATACACATTGCAGGGCTGGTTCAGTTCTGTTCATTTTCATGGATTAATATTATTCCGGAAACAATCGTTGTTGGTATTTCGAATGTAGATCGAAAAAAAGATTTCACTTATCCGACTACTGTTGCTGCCGACAAAACGGATTTTCCGACAACAGGAAGCTCCGCTAATTTCATGGCTTTTATGGAAATAGAACTCCAACCACTCATCGACAAAAAATATAATGTCAACGACACTAAAACAATCATTGGCCAATCATTGGGTGGTTTGCTGGCTACAGAAATTTTGTTTAAAAAACCAGATCTTTTTGACAATTATATTATCGTCAGTCCAAGTTTGTGGTGGGATGATGAATCTTTATTGAAAGCTGAGTTACCTGAAATTTTGAATCAAAAATCAGTTTACATTGGCGTAGGAAAAGAAGGTCCAATTATGGAGCGTGTTGCAAATGAGTTGTTTCAAAAATTGGACTTAGCGAAGTTGTCAAATGTCAAACTAGATTTTGGTTTTTTTGAAAAACAGAATCATGGCGACACCTTGCACTTGGCGGTTTATGAGGCTTTTGAGAAGCTATTTAAAACGGTTGAGTAGACAAATATCAAAGCAATGAAAAAATTAACAACAGTCTTATCACTCCTAATACTTCTATCCGCTTGCAAAAGGAAAGACTATGTTGGTGTAGAGACATTTTTAAAAGTAGAAACAAAAAAAACATTAAATAAAGGCGATTTAGAAAAACTAATTCAAGAACTTGACGAAAGACTAGCACAAGCAGGATTTACAGAGAATAATATTCGGGCAAACTCTAGCCATCTAACTGTCAAATCTAATATTGAATCAAAGGACCAAGCCTTTTACAAGTCATTGTTTATACCAACACGAATAGGATTTTACACCACTTACAAAGTGACGGATGAGATCATTAAGGATATTGATTCTAGGAAGATTCAACCCAAAGATTTTGTAAGTTATTCAAATTTACAAGTAAGTTATTTTCCTGAAGATGTCATTGGCATTTGTTCTAGTGAAGAAAACTTGGATGCTGTAAAAGAGTCGATCCTAGATAGTTTACAACATGTTCAGACATTGAAGCTTGCGTGGGATAGTGAAAAATGGAGAGGAGATAATAAAAACTACTTATTATATCTGCTAAACAAAGACGAAAACTATAGCTTCAACATTTCAAAACAAACACTTGCGAGTGCTAAAATTGGTATGAACCCAAGTAATGGGAAAATGGGTGTTAATTGTTTTTTCAATAAAGAAGGAGCGCAACTCATTAAGAAAATAATGACCAAAGCATTTAACGAAAACCGAAAATTCATTGTACTGTATAACGATAGAGTAATTACTGCAGCAAGCGTTTCTGCTTTAAATTTTAATGGCAAGCTATTGATTGAAGATGACTTCACTACGGAAGAAGCAACTACTATTGCGAAGCAAATAATGCTAAAACCACTATCTTTCAATCTAGAAATTGTAACACAAAAATTTGAGGATCGATTTGAAAAACAACAATAGCATACAAACTAAGGTGGCTGCCATCCTACGAGAGATAGCTAACGAAAAGTGTTTAGCGAAAGCTGAAATACTAACACAAACCTCGTCACCAATACATAGCTTACATCTACGAGACTTAGCACTCCAACCTTCAGATGTTACCGCTATTGCTACTTGTCTTAAACAGGCAGACGAATCAAACGAACAATTCATTCAGTCGATTAGTTTTAGTTACAATCCACTTTTAGGAGATTCAGGAGCAATCGCTTTGGCAAATAACTTACCTAAATCTATTAGCGAGCTAGGTTTGGTCAACTGTGGCATAAATGATCTTGGAGGCCTTGAAATTCTGAGGTGGATAAAAAACTCGCCTCAACTTCGAATGATTTGCATGGAGCAAAATAATTTTTCCGATCAACTGAAACTTGAGTTTAAAAAATTTAGTTCGAAAGAGGATCAGACTTTAGTTATTTATTGAAGTTGTTT
>CALGLS010000479.1 GCA_937959375.1 uncultured Saprospiraceae bacterium | reverse complement strand
TTTTTTTGAGACGACCGAATATTGAATACCCATTCGGAATTCGTATGTTTGAGTATAATGAAATAAGACATTCATGAAGATGCATCCAAATAAACTAAAAACTAAGCAATTGAAAGCCAATCTTCTTAAAATACTTTTCTTCACTTTCCTCTCATTTTCCATGTTTGCGCAAAATGGTACGCCAGCTGCTGGAGGAGCACGAGGGATAGCTATGGGTAACTCTGGTCTTGGTTTCACTGACATCAACGCTATCTTCAGCAACCAAGCTGGTTTAGCAGATTTGAAATCTGTAGAAGCAACAGTTTTTGGTGAACAACGCTTCTTTCTCAGTGAGTTAAATGTCGTTCGTGCAGGTGTTGCTTTACCCGTTTCTGCAGGTGTATTTGGTTTGAGTTTAGAGTATTTTGGCTTCGACCAATTTAATGAACAAAAGATTGGACTCTCCTATTCAAGACGACTCAGTAAGCTTATTTCAATCTCTGGTCAGATCGATTATCTCAATACTCGAATTCCTGAATATGGTAATAACGGATCGCTCACTTTCGAACTTGGCCTACAATCCAACTTCGTTAAGAACCTAACGCTAGCCGCACATATTTACAGCCCCGTTCAAGTAGAAATAAACGAAGACTATAGCATTCCATCTGTTTACCGACTGGGGGCCGCTTACAAGCCTTCTAGTAAAGTTATCATTACCGCTGAGGTGGAAAAAGATCTTGACTATGAGGCAAGCTTTCGAGGTGGTATTGAATACGCCGCAGCGGAAGGTTTTTTCCTCCGACTTGGTGCTGGTTCCAATCCAACGCTAATTAGTTTTGGACTTGGGTATAAAAGAAATTCTTTGACAATAGATGTAGCTAGCGCTTATCATTTGGATTTGGGTTTTATGCCGGCGCTTAGTGCTGGGTTTGCGTTTTAGTAGATGAGATCGCCTTCGGCTGAGAGATCGCTGCGGCTGCCGGTGGCAGACTTGCTGTGAGATCGTGGCGGTGTCGCCGCCACTGAGAGATCGCTGCGCTGAGGGACTTCACTCGAATGTGATACTTAATCGCGGAGCTACGTTAAATGAAAGTCTCTCAGCGAAGCGATCTCTCAATGAGGCCAAAGGCCGAATGATCTGACAGTGCAACGATCTCACAGCCAACGGCGGTCTCAAAAGCCAACGGCGGTCTCAACATAAAGTAACAAAACATAAGCATGACAATATTATTCACAGCAGCAACAGCTTTCGAAATAGAACCTTTGAAGAAGTGGTTGGATCAGAACTTTGGAAGAAAGGGTAAGTCTTATTTAAAAGGTAGACTCGAGATTCAACTACTCATTACTGGTGTTGGTGCTACCATGACAGCCTACCAATTGGGAAGATTCTTTTTGCAAAACAAACCTGACCTTTCTATCAATGTCGGAGTAGCGGGAGCCTTTGGCACTGACCTCAAAATTGGAGATGTGGTGAATGTCATTGCAGATCGTTTTGCAGATCTTGGTGTAGAGGAAGCGGATGGTTCGTTTACTGATGTACATCAAATGGGCTTGATCCCAGGTATGGAGCCTCCTTTTCAAAACGGCATACTCTACAATCTTTCTGCCATGGAGAATGATTTTCTGCCAAAGGTAAACGGGATTACAGTGAATAAAGTACATGGAACTGCTTCAAGTATTACTGCAATCGAAAATAAGTATACGCCTGAAATAGAGACGATGGAAGGTGCCGCTTTCTTTTATGCTTGCCTTATGGAGGAGCTTAAGTTTTTGCAAATTAGATCTATTTCTAATTATGTAGAACCACGTAACAAGGACAACTGGGATTTGCCTCTTGCCATTGCTCAATTGAACACCACTTTGACTGAATTAATTACTTCGCTTCTAGAAATGGCCTCCCCTTCCCCATCCGCCAACTCCGCTCCAGCATAATGACTCGGCTATAGTTTTTCATACCCTCCTCAATACCCTGAGCACGAAGAAAAGCATCGTAGGTCATATCTCTAAAGTCTGGAAAGATATCGGGATAAAGCATGCTGTTTTCATTAATCGCATTTAAGTCAGCAATCATCCCTTGAGGTAAATTAGATCGAAATTCTTGGTACCACTCATTGTCATATCTTCGATAAGAGCTTGCGACTGATCGCCAAAAAGATAAATGCCCTGAATAACGAATGTAAGGATCCTCTGAAGAGGTGCAAGTCAAGTAAGCAATGAAATTACAGGTGCCTTCATCACCTATTCCAAAGCCATGGGCAAACTCATGAGCCGTCACGTAAGGTAACTGCAAAGGATGTAGCCCTGGATCAACGTTGCACTCGCCAGTAAAAGGTAGGTAGAAACCGGCTGTTCCGATTCGGAGAAGATGTCCTTTGTATAAGTTTCGAGCTCGAATGGGACCACTCGTAGGATAACCCAATTGGTCCATTGTTCGCTTGATTTCCTTGCGCATGATTGATTCGAAGTTGGCAGGAATCTGACTTTCGTCAAATGCTTTATCGCTTTTTCCAGGTACTTGAGTTCTAAAATTACTAGCGATTGAAGTGTGTAATTCTAGTGCTTCCAAGAGCTCTTCTTTAGAGAGCGGAATTGGCTTTATCTCAAGTTGGTTTTCAAATGGGATGCGGGCATAATTGTATCCCCAAAGAAAAAGAAAGAAGAAAACAACTCCACCAGCTACAGCAAAAACAGACATCAAAAATTGATACAAACGTGCCTTCCAACCTTTGTGATTTTTAAATAAATTCCGAAAGGAAATGATAAGCAAAGTCAAGGCAACTACTATCCATAAATAAAGTGTAGGAAATGGCAAAATACTAATGACCGAATTCAGCAAATATCGTATGCCTTGAAAAATGCCTCGACTATAAATATTTTCAACAACAGATGGGAAAAAACCTGCAACATATCGAATGGCAATAGCCCCAAGACCTAGAAGTATCCAGATCCATCGTCGGTCTTTTTTGGCAAAAAAATCGTTTTTATTCACGTTTGCTGATATTGAAGTTGTTTAAAGTTTCTCTTTATGGTTTCGAAAACATAAGTCTTGAATTGTTATATTTGGCAAACACGTTAAACCTCAACAAAGTTTGAAACTTAGAATATGAGGTTGTCTCGAAACAACTTTCTTAAATAATGCACACAATGTCATTAAAACTCTTACGAATCTCCTGCTATTTGCTACTTTTCCTTCTAATAAGCTGTAAAAATAATACCGATTCTAAAGCTGCCAAAAAACAGATTGATCCTTTAGAAGCTGCCCTACCTCACGGTGATACACTTCCCGTTAGCAATCTAAATGAAGCAGATCGCACCAAATTGGCTAACGCAATTGGTCGAACTGTCGATATTATTAGCCAAGAAGCCATGGTCGCTGATTTCAAAAAGAAGTCAGACAAATTGCAAGTTTATGCATTTTGGACGCTAGATTGTAAGACTTGTGTCCAACAACACAAATTATTGCGAAAACTACAAAATGAAATTGGAGTTGAAGAAATGGAACTCACTTTTGTCAATTTGGATCCAAAAAATCGAATCTCTGAAGTAAATGCGAGTATTCGAGTACAGAGTATCTCAGAATCAGCATATTTGATTTCTAATCTGATAATCAGTGACTTAGACCCACAGTTTAAGAATATATTCTCATCCAAACCTCCGACTTTACTATTCATCCAAAACAACTACCATACTTTCGAGTATTTCAACCGATTACTTGAGTATGAAGAGTTATTTGCGATGGTGCAACCTTTACTATTATAAAAGATCTGTCTTCTGACAGACACCTAGCTGAAACTAATTGCATATATTTGCAACTTAATGCTAATCAGTTTGGTTAGTAATGATAACAAACTTAATTAATAATAATAAAATTTTATAGCAATGGCATTTGAATTCACTGACGCAAACTTCCAAGAAACTGCAATAGAAAACAGTGGTATATCAGTAGTTGACTTTTGGGCAGAATGGTGTGGTCCTTGCCGCATGATTACTCCTATCATTGAGGAACTATCAACTGAATACGAAGGAAAAGCAGTAATTGGCAAACTAAATATAGACACAAATAAAGGTGTTTCTATGAAATACGGAATCCGTAGTATTCCTACTATTCTTATCCTTAAGAATGGTGAAGTAGTAGAAAAGCATGTTGGAGTTGCGACAAAGCAAGCGCTAACTGAAAAGATTAACGCACACCTAGAAGCTTAATTTAAGCCTCTAAGCATGTCTAAAAAAAGGCCTTTGTTCATTGAACGAAGGCCTTTTTCAATAATGAGACCAATGAACTCTTTATTATATTAAAGTGCTTGAAAGCTCCTCTTCTCTCACCAACTTGTATTAAAGATTCAATGCAACAGTTACCGTTCCTTTGCGTTGTTAATGAAGTTGTTTACTTTTATGCCACAACAAGTAAAAAGATATGAGTCTTCTCAATAATTATAGTGTTCGTGATTTAGGAAACCTTGACCTACTTGCTCGCCAAGTTGTGGAGGGATTTATTATTGGTTTGCACAAAAGTCCGTTTCATGGATTTTCTGTGGAATTTGCAGAGCACCGAATCTATAATCCAGGGGAATCTACCAAGAACATTGACTGGAAAGTGTATGGCCGTACGGGAAAGTTGTTTACCAAACGATATGAAGAAGAAACCAACTTACGTTGCCAAATCGTAATCGATTCTTCCTCTTCTATGTACTTCCCTGAAAATCCAGACAAGAAAGGGCCTGGTTTGAATAAACTTCAATTCTCTTCTCTTGCTGCTGCATCACTTATGCACTTGCTACAAAAACAGCGTGACGCCTTTGGCCTCAGCTTGTTTGATAATGAAGTTCGTCAGCATTCGCGTTGTAAGTCAAGCACCACTCACTACAGATTGATGCTGACTTATTTGGATCAATTGATCAACAACCCTGTTCGCAACAAAACGACTTCGGCTGCTCAGGCCTTACATCAAATTGCTGAAAGCATCCACAAACGTTCAATGGTGATTATCTTTAGTGATATGTTTGAACAAACTGAGGACACCGAGCATTTGTTCTCTGCCTTACAACACCTTAAGCACAATAAGCATGAAGTTGTTTTATTCCACGTGGTTGATCAGTCTAAGGAAATCGATTTTGAATTTGAGAATCGACCTTATATTTTCATCGATATGGAATCAGGTGAGAAGGTTCGCTTGCAGTCCAATCAGGTCAAAGATCATTATGTAGAACAGATGACCAAGTTTACAGAAGAACTCCGCTTCAAGTGTTTACAATACAAAATTGACTTTGTAAAAGCTGATATCAACAAGGGATTCAAGCAGATCTTGCAGGCATATTTGGTGAAGCGTTCTAAGATGCGGTAGTGTGGTATCGCCACCTTTAAATTTGAATAAAAAGGAATTGAAATGTCAATCGAAATTAGAATTAGAATATTCTCTCGATCGTGGAGATCTAGTTAAAAACGTCATTCTAATTCTAATTTCGATTCTAAAGTCTAATTCTTCC
>CALGLS010000478.1 GCA_937959375.1 uncultured Saprospiraceae bacterium | reverse complement strand
TTAGAATTAGAATATTTTCGCGATATGCGAGTCCCAAGTTACGAAGGCCTAAAGATCAGTAAGCCTGTGCGGCTCGAAGAGACGCATGTATCGCGAAGCAAAGCAATTGCTGAGCTGAGTTATAGCCGACGTGGAATAAATAATACGACTTTAGTTGAATTTGAATACTTAAATCACCCAGCCCGTAAGAGGCTGCACCATGAATAAAATATCACACCAAAAAGACTGGACGCTTTTCCTAGATAGAGACGGTGTCATCAATCATCGTATCCCCGGTGACTATGTAAAGACAACAAAAGAATTCAAGTTCATTCCAGGATCGCTGGAAGCTATCGTTCGATTCACAAACATGTTTCAGCGAATTGTAGTAGTCACCAATCAACAAGGCATCGGCAAAGGCTTAATGACCGAAGAACAATTGCATGAAGTTCACGAACACATGTTGATACAAATTACCAAGGCAAATGGACACATCGACAAAGTATATTATTGTCCCAAGTTAAAAACAGAAAACCCACCTTGCCGAAAACCCAATACAGGAATGGCCCTCCAAGCGCAATCCGATTTCCCAGAAATTGATTTTAAAAAATCCATCATAGTCGGTGACTCTATCTCTGATATGGAATTTGGAAAACGACTAGGTATGAAAACTGTTTTTATTTCGACAAAAGAAGAAGAAGCGGATGCTGCCGCAAAAATGGAGTTTGATTTACGAATTGCTTGTTTAGCTGAGTTAGCGTAGGAATGTGAATCAAAAACCTACGTCAGAAGGTCATTCCAATTCCCATTTAAATTTCCATTCCGATTGATCACGTTAAAGCGCCATTCTAATTCTAATTCTAATTCTAACTTTGATTCTAATTCTAAAGATCCACCTCAGTAGCCCCATACCCAAACCGATGATGAAACTCATTCTTATAACGAATCACATAAGCGTTGTCCTTTAGCCAACGATGAATGTCATTTTTCAATCGTCCCTTTCCAACTCCATGAATGATAAAAACTTTTGGTACCCCTAGTCGAATCGCTTGATCCATATAATCTTGAAAGCGGCGCATTTGTAAATGCAACATATCTGCATTGCGCATTCCCTTTGAAGTGTCGGTAAGTTTTTCAATGTGCAAGTCAAGTTCATTATTAAACTCCGCAAAATCTTGAGTGTTGAAGGAATTAAATTTTTTGAACTTACTTTTAGAAGGTTTGACATTTTCTTTAGCTACACGTTTTGAGTAGGCTTGTAAATCTTCGTCCTTACTTACTTTTACTGCTGGATCAAAATTTTCGAAAACCACGTAGAGATGTACTTCTTTGTTGAGTAGGGGAGCAGTCATTTTCTTTTTAAAAAATTGCTGCGGTTTTAACTTGATTGATTTGTTCAGTTTTGGTCCGCTACCTTCGGTGGTCAGTTGCCAGCAATCGAGTTCAATAACTGCTGATTCGCTAAGCTGCTCAAAAGTAAGTTCTCCCAAAGAGTGGGTAGAAACACTTTCGATTTTTCCATTAACCGTTCGCGGTGTTTTACCTTGACTAGAAAGGATGAAAGTAAACAAAGCGCTGTATCTCGTATCATTGATCAGATGGATCAAGTATTTATCAATCCGATCATCATTGCGTTGCTGTGGTTCAAAAGCAACTTGAATGCCCATGCTTTTTAGAATCGCGTATTGTTGCTGAATCTCTGGCATATCTGGCCCCTTAACTTGTTTAGGCATTTTGCCTGGAACACTTTTCGCTTTAACAGGAGGTTTATCCTGCATCAGTTTTTTGTAATCCTCAATACGAACAATATCCTCTTCAAAGGCAGGAATGATTTCACCATCATCTAGCTCCACATTTATCATATTGTGCTCTAACATTTCTGTCACCACACCCTCGTCACCTGTATAGATGAACTTAACCCGACTTCCTATTGCAAATATCATATTTTTTTATTGAGCATGAGTTTTACCAACTCCTCAATATAAGAGTCTACCTCATCCCTTCCAAACGAATTGCCCGCTTAATTTTCAATGATGTAAAAAACTATGCGGTCTCTCACTTTATTTCACATTAGCCAAGAATAAGAAAATTCAAACTCAAGTATCAAGGTCAAATTCAATATCGCACAGAACGCGATAGAGGCATTGAATCTCGTCTGGTATGAGAGATTTGAATCTGATACTTGAGTTTGCCCCCTATGAGTCCTAAGAATTTGCGACCAGCAAATTAACCTCTGTGTCCTCCTCACGTACATTACGCTAGCCGAGCAAGCCTATAAACCTATGTGTTTAAAAACCACAATCGAGTGCAAAACAAGTAAAATAAAATAGTTTTATCTATTTAAGTCTCCACACACCACAGCTTTCAATTCCCAACTTCTTTACCTACTTTTGCACCATAATGAGACTACGTTGGAAAATAGCACAAGCCGCTGAGATTCGTTGGTGGCAAAAATACCTAAAGGGAAAGCCAAAAGCAGACTACCTAGACTGGAAGCGAAACTACTGGAATGAGCTACTAGCAAAGTTGGATATCACCCTCACCCCAGGCGAAACCAATTTTGACGCAGGCTGTGGCCCCGCTGGTGTATTTATGGTTTTAAACCAAAACAAAGTAGACGCGCTAGATCCCTTACTAGATCAGTATGAAAGCAAACTAGAGCATTTCCGCAAAGGAGACTATCCTTGGACACGCTTCTTTCATCAACCGCTAGAGGATTTTTCTCCAACCGAACCTTATGACAAAGTATTTTGTTTTAATGCCATCAATCATGTCGCGGATTTAGATCTGTGTTTTGATAAACTAATAAAAAGTACCAACAAGGGCGGACAATTAATCGTCTCCATTGATGCACATAATATTGCTTTTTTTAAGCACCTGTTTCGAATTGCACCAGGAGATATTTTGCATCCACATCAGTTTGACTTACAAGAGTACAAAGCGATGTTGGAAAACCGTGGTTGCGTGATCGAACAAGAGTTGAAAGCAGGAGAAGGTTTTTTCTTTGATTATTATGTGTTGGTGGGGAGAAAGAAGTAAGCTGGAAGACCGAAGACGGAAGACCGAAGTTTTCTTCTGACGTAGGTTAAAATCGCCGCTCGCTAGCGGGAAACTTCGGACTTCGGTCTTCGGACTTCCGTCTTTTTTAAAGTAAAAATAATGAACTACAAAGTAAAAGAAATCTACTATACACTTCAAGGTGAAGGTGCACACACCGGACGCCCTGCCGTGTTTTGTCGATTTACAGGCTGTAACCTGTGGAGTGGGAGAGAAGAGGATCGTTCGAAAGCAATTTGTCAATTTTGCGATACAGACTTTTGGGGAATGGACGGAGAGAATGGTGGTAAATATAATGCGTTGGCTTTGGCCAAAAAAGTCCAATCACTTTGGCCAGAAAACTTGGAAGGGAGCACACCTTATGT
>CALGLS010000477.1 GCA_937959375.1 uncultured Saprospiraceae bacterium | reverse complement strand
AAGAATTATAAACTGGCCTGCCCGTCCGCAAAGCGGGTCGAAAGTGATACTCTCGAATCTCAAACATATAATTCGGCCTCTTGCCACGTGGTTTGCGGCCTTCTTTCGCGGAGAGTTCCACGTGTACAA
The DNA here is from genome assembly GCA_937959375.1 of uncultured Saprospiraceae bacterium. Classification (GTDB taxonomy): domain Bacteria; phylum Bacteroidota; class Bacteroidia; order Chitinophagales; family Saprospiraceae; genus CALGLS01. Next base: position 7,578 of record CALGLS010000477.1, on the reverse strand, counting down.
ACTACTTTTGGGATGACTCATGTTTTTTTTTATAGTCTGCAACTAAGGAAAAATCCAAGTTTCATTCTTCCGCCCTTAATTACTTACGACCAAAGTCAGCAGGAATCTCACCCCAAGATTTTGTTTCCCATTTCAGAATTGGATTCTTATACTTATTTTCCTTCAACCACTTGATCCCTCTTGCGATCAAGTCAAAGAGTATTTTGTTGGAGGCCGTTTTTTCTAATTTTGTATTCACTACTTTTTTTCTGACCCAACCCATCGCAATTCGAGAATCACTGTATATAGGTAGATCATGTTGTCCCGTTTTCTGCAAATAAGCCAAGCCATGGACTAGCGCTAAAAACTCACCAATATTATTAGTACCTCGTTTGAAAGGCCCTTGGCGGAAAATCTCATCCTTTGTTGCTGTATCAACACCTCGATATTCCATATCTCCAGGGTTACCACTACAGGCAGCATCCACTGAAATACTTTTCCATACAATTGCTTCGCGAGCTTCTTCCGATATAAAACTTTTCTTTTTCGTACCCTTACCTATGTGATCTGAGGCATTGCCCCCATATGCATCTTCAGCTTCAGCTAATGAAGTAAATGATTTGTATCTCGCGTTGGGATAACCTTTGATCTGCAACTGACACTCCGTCCAACTATTGAAGATGCCAGTATTGTTCCCTTCCCAAACTACGTAGTATTTTTTCTTTTTTGCCATTGTCTTATTTTTAAAATGCTTTTGTGAGACCGCTTTGCTGTCAGACCGCTCCGCTGCGAGACCGAAGCACATACTGTACTTCTGAGAGATCGCTGCGCTGAGGGACTTTCCTACGAATGTAGCTCCGCTCAGTTTCGTACCGCGTTCGAGTGAAGTCCCTCAGCGCAGCGATCTCTCAGTGACGGCAGCGCCGGCACGATCTGACAGCAAAGCGGTCTCACAGCCGAAGGCGGTCTCACCTCACTCACAAAAGTATAAGATATCCCCAAATAACAGTGAGTTATGAATATTTAGTTTTTAAACAAATCAACTTTAAAACCCTTACATTTGCAATCCACTAATTTAAAAAATTCATGTTTGTAGATACACATGCGCATTTATATTTGAAGCAGTTTGATGAAGATCAAGATGAGATGATGACTCGTGCGCAAGAACAGGGTATTGAAAAAATATATTTACCAAATATAGATAGCAGCACTATCGACCGTATGTTAGCTTTAGAAGCGGCATACCCTGAGCGCTGTTTTCCAATGATGGGGCTACATCCTTGTTCTGTCAAAGAGAATTATAAAGAAGAACTAGCTGTGGTGGAAAAATGGTTGGGTCAACGATCTTTTTGTGCAGTAGGAGAGATAGGAGTTGATTTATATTGGGATAAAACATTCAAAGCGCAACAGGAGGAGGCCTTTCGTATACAAATCAACTGGGCTAAAGATTTAAAAATACCAATTGTGATTCACTGTCGAGAGTCAATGGATATTTGTATCAACATCGTGCAGGAAGAAAAAGATGAAAACCTGCAGGGGATCTTTCATTGTTTTGGCGGAAGCCTAGAACAAGCAAGAGCAATAATGGATCTTGAATTTTATATGGGAATAGGAGGAGTGGCTACTTATAAGAACTCAGGAATGGACAAAGTACTCAAAGATGTACCTTTAACTTCCTTAGTTTTAGAAACAGATGCACCCTATTTAAGTCCGGTTCCTTTCAGAGGAAAAAGAAATGAATCAGCCTACATACACCAAATTGCAGTCAAACTTGCATCTATACAATCAAAGGAACTAAAGGAGGTAGAATTACAAACCACAATAAATGCAGAAAAGATATTTGGATTAGCTAAGAGAGAAAGTTAAAAATAAAGCTAACTCTCTGAAAAACTTCACTATATTGGCTGCTGGCTTCATAGTTTTTTTTAAAAACCTGCCCGTTTTTATTGGTTTTTTCTCATTTTGTTGACATCAAATATGTTTCAAACTACGATTTTACCAATAAAAGTTACTTTTTATATGTTCATTGCACGAAAAATTTTGAAAAGTTCCGTTAATTTACAATTTTTGTGAACGCGCTTATAGTAAACGTACTATCCAAGTCACAAGAGTTGAAAGAGTGAAATGTACTTCTTTTCAAAATATTCTTTGATAAGCACTGTGGCCAATCTTGAAATAAAAGTAAAAGTTACCTAAGAAAACCTTGACTTTTTTATTCTTGATTTTATCACAACGTTTGTAAAAGACGAAACTAAATAGTGAAGTAATAGGAGAGGTGTCCGAGTGGCTTAAGGAGCACGCTTGGAAAGCGTGTGTACGTCAAAAGCGTACCGAGGGTTCGAATCCCTCTCTCTCCGCAAACGATGTGGAACAAACGGGAAATTTGATCCCACATTGAACGTATTGCATTATTACTATGCCTTTTTACCTACTTACGGAAAACTACCATTGCTCATTTTTGAGTACAGACTGTGTATTTAATATGCTTTTTAATTAAAGACAAACATATATTTTTTCCTAATTCTATTTTTAACTTAAAACAATCGTAAAACCTTATTAACTATGCGAAAAGTTATAGCTCTAATGCTTGTATTCGGCATCGCTCATTTTACAGGCGCATTCGATCTTATGGCACAAGATCCAACTGCAGGTGGTGAATCCGGAGGATTCCAAATGCTAAAAGAAAAATTTATTGAGGGTGACTGGAAGTTCATGAGTTTTGTATTGGTCTGTCTTATACTAGGTCTAGCCTTTTGTATAGAAAGAATCATCACATTAAACATTGCAACTGCTAACACTGACAAACTATTATCTAGTATCGATGATCAGCTTAAGTCTGGTAACATCAACGGTGCAATGGAAGTAGCTAAGTCTACTCCTGGTCCAACTGCTGCAATCCTTTATGAAGGTTTGAGATCAGCTGGTAAAGGTCCTGAAGCTGTTGAAAAAGCAATCGTTTCTTACGGATCAGTTCAAATGGGTCTTTTAGAAAAAGGTCTTGTTTGGATTTCTCTTTTCATTGCCATTGCTCCGATGCTTGGTTTCATGGGAACAGTAATCGGGATGATTCAAGCTTTTGATACAATTGAACAAGTGGGTGATATCTCTCCAGCAGTAGTTGCAGGTGGTATCAAGGTTGCACTTTTGACAACTGTATTTGGTTTGATCGTAGCGATTATCCTACAAATCTTTTACAATTACATCGTTTCTAAAATTGATGGTATTGTAAACAAAATGGAAGATGCTTCTATCTCTTTGGTAGATATCATGTCCAGCAATAATGTTTTTAAATAAATTGAGCAATAGCTAGTTGATCTTATTGACCGGCTGTTACTATAAAAAGAATAATTATGTACAATTTATTAATGAAGAATGGCCAAGTAATGGCCTTTGGATTGGGTGTTGCTGTTGTGCTTATCTTCCTCTTTATGATGTTTGGTGGTACACCAGATGCTGATAATTCGGGACTTGCTTTCGGACTAGTAGCTTCCATGGTTTTTATTGGAATATGTGCAATGGCTGCTGCCGGATTTGCTGTATACCAAAACCTTGGTAATGTTAAAGGTTTGATTCCTAGTGCTTTAGCTCTTGTTGCGGTTGTCGCTGGTATCGTCAAGTTTATTGGCTTTATCCAAGAAACTACTGCTACTGTAGTAGATCCGACCACACTATTAGAAAATGGTCTAACTGCAGGAGAAGATTCTCTTGTCGGTATTGGTGTTACTCTTGGCCTTGCTGCCATGGCACTTACCTTCTTGGTATTGATCGTATCTTTAGTAATGGACTTTTTTAAAGGATAATAACTATGGGAAAGACAAGTGCACGAGACAGAATGAAAAATGAAGTTAATGCGGGATCAATGGCTGACATTGCATTCTTGCTATTAATCTTCTTCCTCGTTACTACTACCATCGCAGAAGACAAGGGTATCCTTGTTAAACTTCCGCCATGGTCAGAAGAAGAGGTAGACCCTACTAAGTTAAAGACTCGTAACGTTTTCTCTGTTTTGGTAAACGCAGATAACCAGCTTCTAGTAAGAGATGAATTAACAAGCATCGATGATCTTCGGGAGCGGGCTAAGGAATTTATCATGAACCCAGACAAACTAGAGAATTTATCAGAAAAGCCTACGAAAGCGATTATCTCCCTCAAGAACGATAGGGGTACGGAATACAAAACATACCTAAAAGTTTATAACGAACTCCTCGGAGCTTATAATGAACTTTGGAATGATGAAGCCCGTAAATACCCTAAAGGTGGAGATACTAAATACACGGAATATTCCGACGAAATTCCGCTCGACATTCGAAAGGAAATCAAAGGAAAAATTCCAATGGTATTATCTGAAGCAGAACCAACCAGTTACGGTGAATAATAATCATTTAAAAGTATTCGATAATCATGAGTAAATTTCAAAAAAAGAGAGGCAAAGCCTCACCAGAAGTTTCTACGGCTTCGTTGCCGGATATCATTTTCATGTTATTGTTCTTCTTTATGGTTGTTACAGTAATGAGAAATTCAGAATTGAAAGTAAAGGTGGTGACACCTGAAGCAACTGAATTGTCAAAACTGGAAGAAAAATCATTAGTCAACTATCTTTACATCGGTAAGCCGATGGAAAAATATCATGAGACTTATGGTACGACTCCACGTTTGCAATTAGGTGATAAATTCGCCACAGTAGCTGATATTCCAATCTTCCTTGAGAAGCATAAAGTTAAGGTTCCTGAAAACAAACGTTCTCGTATCACTTCATCACTTCGTGTGGATGGAGAAGTTACGATGGGTATTGTTCAGGATGTAAAAACTCAACTTCGTAAGTCCGGTCAACTCCGGGTGAACTATTCTTCCAAGAAAGAACGAGAAAAATAATCTAAGTTACTTTCGAAATAAAAAAACGGTCATTCAATTCATTTTGAATGACCGTTTTTTATTGGAAAATTGTGCACGATAGTCTGTTGTTAGGTTTGAGCAGGGAAGGATTTGCACTTTTATAAATGTCTGTTGACTTGTCATCCAGACCAGTATGGCTTTAGTAATAGCGACCTCATCAGTCATTCGAGGAGCGTATACACTTGGTCAACTCGAACAAAACCTGAGTAACTTATCTACTTGTCATCCTGAGCGACGGAGGAGTCGAAGGAATCGAAGGGCATTTTCAATGAATTTCGAGCGAAGCCGAGAAATATATCTCCGAATAGAGGTAGATTTCTCGGCTTCGCTCGAAATAGCCAAGGTCACAGGTTTCCATCCCTCGACTCCTTCGTCGCTCGGGATGACAAGTAGATAAGTTATTCATTCAGACTAAAAGTATTGAGCTCGAAAGAACAAAACTTCCATCTTCCCACCTCCATTTTCCATCTTCCCACTCCTTCGAGTTGCTTGGGGTGACAATGACAATATAGTTTATTCATTCAGTTTAAAAGCATTGAGCGCGAAAGAACGAAACTTCCAACTCCCCACTTCCCACTACCTCAACCGATCCATAGATTTTACCAACTTATCATCTTTACCAATAAATCGCAAAGCAAGCAAGGCAAATACGATGAACAAAATTGGAAGAAAAATTCCCAATTGGTCATCTGGATCTTGAGTACCCATAGTGCCTCGTTCATTATAAAAAAGTACAATAGCTAGGATAAAACCGATGACATTAGAAATAATAGCAAAACGGCTCAGACTCATTTGTAACTTTCTATTATTAAACAGAAAGATACTCACAAGAGCTAAGGCACCAGCAAGTCCAAAAAGAACCATCGTGCCGATGTGATCCATAATGTTATAAATACCATCTGCAAAAATATCAGATTGAGCAATTGGCTCAGCCATAGAAGCAAAGGGTAAACCAAACAAGCCAAAGGCACAGGCTGCTGCCAAAAATAAAAACAAGCTTTGTATTCGTTGAATCATGATTTAATTTTTTTTGTAACTGTCAGCACAGAAATACGATTACTTGATTCCATCAAACGCAGTTTTACCATGTAGGCACATAGAACACATAGCCAATATTATTAAATCGCTATGTGTTCTATTTGCCTATATGATTAAAAACACGAAAGAGGGCAAAATGAGTATGCCTAATTAAGAGGCAAACAAGTTTTTACTCAGGCAAAAGCAATAGTGTTGAACTAGGTACAGTTTTTTAATAATGAGATCACTACTATTAAGTAACCTCCGAAGCAACAAATATACTGGCATTCCTGCAAAAGTGAGAATCAAAAATCACTACTTTTGTTTTTTAAACAGAAATTTTAATCAACCTTATAAAATAGCTATTGAAAAAAGATCAAAATAATACAGCGCCAATGATGAGCTACTGGGAAAGGGAGTCCTTTTTCAAGAATATTGATGTAGCGATCATTGGATCAGGTATTGTAGGGCTCAATGCTGCAATTAGCTTAAAAGAGCAACATCCAGCGTTGAAAATAGTACTATTGGATAGAGGAGTGCTTCCTATTGGTGCTAGCACTCGTAATGCTGGATTCGCTTGTTTTGGGAGTATGACTGAGCTATTGGATGACCTAGAGGAACACGGTGAATCAGAAGTACTTCAACTAGTGGAGAAAAGATGGAAAGGATTGTTGCGACTAAGAGAAAGGGTAGGAGATAGGCACCTTGAGTATGAACCCAAAGGAGGGTTTGAAATTTTTAAAGCAGATGAATCAAAGCGTTATGAATGGTGCCTTGATCGAATGAATTGGATGAACAAACAATTGGCGCCAATCATTGAGACACATGATATTTTTTCGAAAGCAGATCATTTGATTGACAAGTTTCAATTTGGTGAGGTAAAACATTTAATACGAAATCAAGCGGAAGGACAGATCAACACAGGGAAAATGATGCGAAGTTTATTAAAACTTGCTCAATCTTTGGCCATCGATATTTTCAACGGATTTGATGTCGACCGAGTAGAAGAGGATACCACTTTCGTTGAAATTATTTCAAAGAATAATTGGCGAATCAAAGCGAATAAAGTGCTGATAGCCAACAATGGATTTGCTAGTCAACTTTGTGATTTACCAGATGTGCTACCCGCAAGAAATCAAGTATTGATTACGGAGCCTATTGAGGACTTACCTTTTACTGGAACATTCCATTACGACAGTGGTTACTTTTATTTTCGAAATGTAGGGAAACGCATTCTCTTAGGTGGTGGAAGACATTTGGCGAAAGCCACTGAACAAACCGACGAATTTGGCACTAGCCAACAAATAAAAACAGCATTGCAAAATCTATTAAAAGAAGTAATTTTACCAAACCACAAAACAGAGATTGATATGTGGTGGTCTGGAATACTTGGGGTGGGAGAACAGAAAAAACCAATCATTAAATTCATTTCACCCAATGTTATGGTCGCTGTTCGATTGGGAGGAATGGGCGTGGCAATTGGTAGCTTAGTTGGCGAAGAAGCAGCGTCCTTACTGATGCAAAAATAAGTTAGATAGAAAATCTACTTAATAGACTTTATTCCAATTCTATTTACTCAACTACGTCCTGAATGCAATTGAGTTTGATATTTATAATGTATTTTAACAAAACGAAAACGTACAAAAGAAACCAATTCATCGTTATCAATAAATGATGTTGTTTAAAAAC
>CALGLS010000476.1 GCA_937959375.1 uncultured Saprospiraceae bacterium | reverse complement strand
GCAATCCTTAAAGTTTGTCTTGATGAAGTAACTACAGTAGATGTTTCTGCTGACTTCTCAACAGGCAACGTATCAGCTGGTCAGGGAACTGATTATGTTGGTTCTGCTGGAACAGTAACAATTCTAGCTGGTGAACTTTGTGCAATGATTATGATTGACATTTTGGATGATGAAAATCCAGAAGACACAGAAGAATTTATCGTAAACTTATTAAATCCAGTAAACGGTGAATTAGATGATGCTCAAGGAACAGTAACAATCCTTGATACAGATGTAATCGTTCCTAACATTTCAATTGATGATGTTATAGTAAACGAAGAAGACGGAACAGCAGTACTAAAGATTTGCCTAGATGAAGCAACTTCTGTAGATGTAACAGTTGACTACGCAACAGGTGATGATTCAGCACTACAAGGTTCTGATTATGTAGCACAAACAGGAACAGTAACTATCGAAGCTGGTGAGCTTTGTGCAATGGTAATGATTGAATTAGTTGACGATGCTAACCCAGAAGATACGGAAGCATTAGTTGTTGATTTATCTAATCCTACCAACGGAGAGCTTGCAGATGATCAAGGAACAATCAATATCCTTGATACAGATGTTGTTATCCCAGGAATTACAATTGACGATGTAGTAGTAAACGAAGAAGATGGAACTGCAGTACTAAAGATCTGCCTAGACGAAGCAACAACTGTAGATGTGTCAGTTGATTTTGAAACAGCTGAAGGTTCAGCAATTGATGGTTCTGACTATGTAGGACAAAGTGGTGCAGTAACAATTGAAGCTGGTGAACTTTGTACAATGGTAATGATCGAATTAGTAGACGATGCTAACCCAGAAGCTACTGAAGAATTAGTTGTTAACTTAAGTAACCCAACAGGTGCTGAATTAGTTGACGATCAAGGAACAGTAACTATCTTAGATACAGATGTAATCGTACCTAATATCTCAATTGATGATGTTATAGTAAACGAAGAAGATGGAACAGCGGTACTAAAGATTTGCCTAGACGAAGCAACAACTGTAGATGTAACTGTTGATTATGCAACAGGTGATGATTCAGCAATTGACGGTTCTGATTATGTAGGACAAAGTGGTTCAGTAACAATTGAAGCTGGTGAACTTTGTGCAATGGTAATGATTGAATTAGTTGACGATGAAGAGGCAGAAGAAACGGAAGAATTAGTTGTTAATCTATCTAATCCTACAAACGGTGAAATCGTAGATGAGCAAGGTACAGTTACTATACTTGATACAGATGTAGAAATTTGTGAAGCAATTGCAGGTACTATGTTAGCTGATCAAGCTGAGGTTGTATACATTGGTGGTAATGTTGTGATTAGCGCAACACCAAACGGTGACGCTGTTATTCCAACTGGATTTAACCAAATATTCGTATTGACTCAAAGTGATGACTTGGTAATTATTGACGCAGGTGCTGATCCTCAATTCGCAGTAAGTGAATTAGGTAAGTACACCATCCACTCTTTAGTATACAATCCAACTACACTTGATTTAAGTGTTGTACAGTTTGGTACAACTACTGGTTTCGATGTAAACGGTTTACTACAACAGGGTGGTGGTGATATCTGTGCAAGCTTAGACGTTGCAGGTGCAATGATCTTCTTAGTAGAGCCAACAGAACTTCCAAACATCAGTATCAACGATATCGTTGTAAATGAAGAAGATGGTACTGCTACTTTAGAAATTTGTTTAGATGCAGCTTCTACCGAAGCAGTAACAGTTGATTATGCAACAGCTGATGGTTCAGCTACCGAAGGATCTGATTATACTGGAGTTTCAGGAACAGTAACAATTGAAGCGGGTGAACTTTGTGCAGAAGTAGTTACAATTCCACTAGTTGATGATGCAACGCCAGAAGATACTGAAGAATTAGTTGTTAATCTAAGTAACCCAGCAAATGCTGAGATTGCTGATGACCAAGGAACAGTAACTATACTTGATACAGATGTAGCTCCACTTCCAAATCTTGATATCAACGATATCACAGTGAATGAAGAAGACGGAACAGCTACTTTAGAAATTTGCTTAGATGCAGCTTCTGATGAAGCAGTAACAGTAGATTTCGCAACAGCTGACGGATCAGCAAACGAAGGATCTGATTATACAGGAATCTCTGGAACAGTAACAATTGAAGCTGGTGAACTTTGTGCAGAAGTAACAATTCCACTAGTTGATGATGCAACACCAGAAGATACTGAAGTACTTGATGTTAACTTAAGCAACCCAACAGGTGCTGTAATCGCTGACGACCAAGGAACAGTAACTATACTTGATACAGACGAAGTTGCGCCTTCTAACTGTGATGACATCACAATTGAAGAGCTAGATGGTACAATCACAGCTGATGGTTATGATGCACCAATCGTATTCGTTAAAGTTTATGATTCAAACTGGAACAACGTATTTGACTCAGGTATGATCACTGATAATGCTGCTCAGACAGTAAGTGGTTTACCAGCAGGTGAATACTGGGTATTTGTGAAAACATATGACATGAGCTGGAATGAGCTATGTGATATTCACGAAACAATTACAATAGAAGAAGTAGCTGGGAATGATCCAAATCTTGCGATCAATGACATTACAGTGAATGAAGAAGACGGAACAGCGACTTTAGAAATTTGTTTAGATGAAGCTTCTGATGAAGCAGTAACAGTAGATTTCGCAACAGCTGATGATTCAGCAAATGAAGGATCTGATTACACAGGAATTTCTGGAACCGTAACAATTGAAGCTGGTGAGCTTTGTGCAGCAGTAACAATTCCACTAGTTGATGATGCAACGCCAGAAGATACTGAAGAATTAGTTGTTAACTTGAGCAACCCAACAGGTGCAAACTTAGCGGATGATCAAGGTGTTGTAACGATTCTTGATACAGATGTACTTCCAGGAAATGATCCATTGATTTCAATTAGTGACATTACACTAAACGAAGAAGACGGACTAGCAACATTAGCGATTTGCTTAGATGCAATTGCTGACGAAGATGTAACAGTTGATTACACAACTACTGACGGTTCTGCAATCGCAGGTGAAGATTATGTAGCTTCTTCTGGAACAGTAACGATCCCTGCTGGAATGCTTTGTATGATTGTTGATATTCCACTACTTGATGATACTAATCCTGAAAGCACTGAAACATTAGACGTTGTATTGAGCAACCCTAATGGTGGAAGTATTGCTGACGGAACTGGTGTTGTTACCATTCTTGATACAGATGTTGAAGATGGTTGTTCTGCCATCACAATTGACGCTGCCGGAGCAATTATCTCTGTTGGAGGTTACTCTGACCCAATCGTTTTTGTGAAAGTTTATGACGGAAACTGGGACTTAGTTTATAACTCAGGTATGTTGACAAACAATGAAGCTCAGTCGATTACTATTACAGAATCTGGTACTTACTGGGTATTTGTAAAGTCTTATGACAACAACTGGAACCAACTATGTGATAAGCATGAAGTATTCAACATTATCTGTGGTGACCCTGTAGATGCATGTGCTGACTTTGGAGGTGATTCAGATGGTGACGGTGTTTGTGATGACAACGATCTTTGTCCAGGTTTTGATGATAACATTGACTTAAACGGTAATGGTATTCCTGATGGTTGTGATACGATCGATCCTAACGCTGAAGTATGTATTGAGCGTGAAGTGACAAGTACTGATCTATGTGCTGGTGATACAGATTATTCTTTCTTCATCCGATTTGAGAATACTCACTATTACTACCAGTTCACTGATGCTGCTACCTTTACAGAATACACTGACGGAACTGCTTTGTTAACTGGTACAATCCAGAACAATGAAATTCCTGAACTACAGTTTGAAGTTGCAGTACAGTACTTTGGAAGAACTGATGTTGCTCCTGCAAACAGTCCTAAAGAACACTTATGTTTATCAGTTGATACTGATTTGTTCTACTACTATCCTTCATTAAGCGGTACGCTTACGGGTATCGACGGTGCTGAAGGTGCAGTAATTACAATGTCTGAGTTTGGTCCTGCTTTCCAAGTTGGACTTGGAGGAAACGTAACAAGTTCTACAGATGACTTCGGTGGATCAGGATGGATGACAATGAACATTGTTAGCCAACCAACTACAGGAACTCCACTAAGCTTTGAAGCTTCTACTGATGGTGAAGGTGATGTAAATATCATGCTTGATGGTGGATACGAAGAATGTTTAGATGTAGCGATTACTGCTCCAGTAACAAACCCTGGAACTAGTTCTTGTAATGTTGAAATTACTCCTGGTGACGGTACATTGTCAATCGGAGGTTACACGCAACCAGTTGCTATTATTCAGGTTTTTGACAACCAATGGACACCAGTATTCTCTTGCATGGGAGATTGTGCTAACCCACTTGTTATTGATGATTTATCAACAGGTACTTACTTTGTAAAAGTTAGCTTATACGATGAGAATTGGAACATGGTATGTGATGAGACTGAAGGTTACTACAGTGTAGTGAATACTTTCGGACTAGAAACTCAAGGTGCTGAATTCTTATTCTTCACAGCTGCTAAAGACGGAAATGATGTAGTACTTAACTGGACTACAAATACAGAATACAAGAATGACTACTTCGTAGTAGAGCGTTCAACTGACGGATTGAATTTTGAAAATGCATTTGATGTATCAAGTATTAGAGATAACGATGCAGCAGTTTCTTACACTGACGAAGATGCAAGCCCACTAAGAGGTAAGAGTTTCTACAGATTGAAGCAGGTGTTTAACGACGGAACTTACCGTTACTCTAACATCAAGCCAATCGAATTTGAACTAGGTTTACTAGATGTTTCAGTTTATCCTAACCCAACTACTGACAAGGTGTTTATCAACTTGGTAGAGTTTGAGGGAGAAGCTGCAACGGTAGTGATCTACAATGCACTTGGTGAGCAAATGATGACTTACAGTACAGCGTCACTGACTAGTGAAGCAATCGAGTTTAATGTAACGGACTTCAACGCAGGTATGTACAGCATTACTGCTAAGATGGAAGGACGTAAGCAATTAACTAAATTGTTCGTAGTCGCTAAGCGTTAATATTGAGCTGGATTATGTTTTAGAACATATCCGATAAGATATACAGATTTATAAATATGGTCGTTTCCTTTGGGGAACGGCCATTTTTTTGTTTTTGGTGGTAGGAGAGAAGTTTAATCTCAATTCCCTCGATTGTGTTTTGTTGGATATTGAATTTGAACTTGTTAAGAATCTATACTATTATGAATAGCCTGTCCATCAATTCAAATGTTCTCACAAGTCAGAAGGTCACCATCTAGGCGCGCAACTACAACTAAAATTACTATTGAGACTTCATTGCAACTGCCCTTGTCATTTAAATTTAGACTTTATCGCCATTCTCCAAAAAAAAATAAGGCTGCAACCGTTTCCGGAGCAGCCTTGCCTATGTTCATTGGATTATAATATGCAGGCTTCCCTGCGTGTTGTTCGTTTTGTGGGTAGTGATAAAAAAGGGATGAAAAACCGTTAGTCAAGTTATAAGAACCACTTGCGGTCTATCCAATACCACTTACCTTATTTTTTGACCACTTTGCGTGTAGCGGTGTGATCTTTACCTGACAAACTTAAGAAATACATTCCAGCACTCAAAGAAGAAACGTCTAAAATTTCGGTTTGAGCCCCATTAATATTTGAAGTCGTTTGCATTACTAGACGACCATTCATATCTACCATTCTCAAAGATACCGTCTCAGCATCAGTACTTTCCATGCTTACTCTAAGGAAATCCCCAGCAGGTGTAGGGTTAATATCGAATTTGTTGATATTTGTTGGCAACTCATTTGTTGAAGATGTGATTTCCAATACTGAAGTTGTCAAACCAGAATCAAAATCTGAGAAAATAATATTTCCAGAAGGTAAAAATGGGTAAACTCCCCAACAGCCAGCGTAACCATGGTAACCATAATTATCTAAGTCATTTGGATCATCATTTTGAGGGTGTGTGTCATGAACAGCTACTTTAACAGGAGCGCTAGGGTCAGAGATATCAAATACCACCACACCATCTTCGTAATAAGAAACATAAGCCAAATCACCCAAGATATAAGGATTGTGTGGTGTAGCATACATATCTAAGCTACCACCGTCAGGATCAGTTAAAGGTGCATTTTCAATATTCGGATCAACGAAAGTAGATAAAAGCGTCAAATCGTTATCCATCATATTAGTCGCATCAACCATTAGCATAGGTAAACCAGTTGGTACTTCCTCTGCAATGATAATGGTATTACCATCTTCAGTTACCCAGTTAGAGTGGTTGTAACCATTGGTTTCTAGTGAAGCTACTAATTGTGGGTTGGTCGGATCAGTAAAATCCCTTACAAAAAAACCATCCCATCCAGATGAACAGTAAGCGATGTTATCACGTACATATAGATCGTGGATATAAGCACCAGAACCTCCAGGGAAGCTGTGTTCTCCTAATAGTTGAGGACTATCAGGGTTTGTAATATCAAGGATAACTATTGTACTTGAACCACCAACTACGTACAAACGAGCATTAGCCTCATCCACAAAAATATCGTGAGCAGAACTAAAAAACTCTGTACTTTGGTAGGTCTTGGTTGCTGAATTAGGTAAATCACTCATGTCAACAATGATTAAACCTTCTCCGCTATTGTCAGAACAAGCATATAAGCGATCTTGATAGGTTTTCATATCGCGCCAAACCGTTGACACTCCTCCTTCAAAACGTTCAATTTCAGTATAATTTCCAGGCTCAGTTACATCAATGATGTGTACATAAGCTGCGCTACCAAGCAGCGCGTATTCCCGACCATCAGGTGCCGCATAACCCCAAATATCGTTAAACGTTCCGTAAAAATGGGTAGGTAAATTGTCATCATCCCAGCCACCTATCGTAACGAGCTCATATTCCGTCTGTGCAAAGGAGGCAATACTGAGAGTGAGTAACAGAGTAAGAAGTTTAATTTTTTTCATATGAATTTTTATTTTCTAATCTAATTTTAAAATCAAATTTACAAGTCTTATAATACATCTAAGCTATTATTTTCCTAAAATTGTACCCGAATTGACAGTAAGCCGCTGAAAATATGCAGGTATGGCTTATAATGTACTTTTTTTTTATACGTTTGAGCTGAGTAATAGGTTCTCTTAATAGGCCTAGAAGGCAAATAAAGGTACTAGCTTCGAACTACTTAACATATAAGCACTTAAATAGATATCTTTATTCTGGCATAAAAATTTATACATAAACTCTAAGAGATCCACATTTTTTGACCAAAAACTAAGCTCCACTAAAAATTATTGACTCCATATGTTTACAATTACACGCACATCACTGATTATCAGCTTTTTACTTGTCGCAACTACTATGTGGGGGCAACGAAAGTACAGTAACGAATTTTTAGCTATTGGAGTAAGCGCTCGAGCACATGGAATGGCGAATGCGCAGGTCGCTTTCGTTGATGATGTAACCTCTGGCTATTGGAATCCTGCTGGTTTAACTCAATTAAAAGCTCCTTTTCAAATAGGTGCGATGCACGCTGAATGGTTTGCCGGTATTGGTAAATTTGATTACATCAGTATTGCCAAGCCACTAAATGCAGATAAAAGCTCAGCCGTTGGATTAACCATTATCCGACTAGGAATTGATGATATCCCATATACTATTCGATTGATTGAAGAAGATGGAAGCATTAATTACGATAATGTAACTTCTTTCTCAGCAGCTGATTATGCGGTTCTACTTTCTTATGCAAGAAAGATTAAGATCAAAGGAAATGAATTGTCCCTTGGCGGAAACGCAAAAATCATTCGCCGTGTAATTGGAGATATTGGTTCTGCTTGGGGATTTGGACTTGATTTCGGAGCCCAATATAAAGTAGGTAATAAATTGAGTTTTGGCTTAATGGCAAGAGACGTCACTTCAACGTTTAATGCATGGAGCTTCTCGCTAAATGATGAAGAGAAAGAAGTCTTTACAGAAACGAATAACGAAATCCCTGAAAGTAGTATTGAAATCACTCGACCTAAGTTTACTTTGGGTGGAGCCTATACAACACCATTAGGTAAAAAGACTAGTTTGACGGCTGCACTTGATATGGACTTTACGACAGATGGCCAACGAAATGTATTAGTAAGTTCTAAGTCGTTTAATATGGATCCTAAATTCGGTTTTGAATTAGGTTACAACAAGTTCATTTTCTTTAGAGGTGGTATTGGTAATTTCCAGCAGTCATTAGACGATGTAGATGCTTCTACTAAGGTTTGGAGTTTCCAGCCTAACTTCGGAATTGGAGTAGTCCTAGGTCGATTTACAATTGACTATTCTCAAACGGATATAGGAGATGTCGCCTTAGTTGAAAAATCGAATATCTTTTCTTTGAAAATTGATTTGAAAAATAGGGAGAAGAATTAAAGTTAGCCTGGAAGTTAGAGCTTTAGTTTTCTTCTTCTGACTCGCTCTATTTTAGTGTTCGTGGTTTGAGTATTCATTCGAAGTGCTTTGATTGAACTCCACAATACCTCAGTCACCCAATTCATTCCGCACCATCCCCGCATGATGGCGCTGAATCTCTGCCTTTATCCGACGTTCCAATCGCTTTTGGTCTTCCTTATATTTACCCATTACATTTTTACTCAATTCAGGATCTGACGTATGGTCATATAAACCAATCGTTTTCTCCCCATCAAAGAGCAAAATAAAACGCTCATCAATGATTTGATATACCTGGTTAGAAAACATAAAAGCGTAGCTATGAGCTGTCTTTTCAAACACGCTATTTCCGAATGTTCGATAAGGTTCATCGTATTGCAAATATTGAAGGACAGAAGGTAGAATGTCTATTTGGGAGGCTACCCGTTTTTGTGATCCTTTGAGTTGCTGACTCGGATGATAGAAGAGTAGGGGGATCGCGTATTTTCCTAATTTAGTTTGGAAAGCAGGATCTTTTGACTGACCAGTATGATCAGCAGTAATGATAAAAAGTGTGTTGTCAAACCAATCCATTTTACGAGCAGTTTGAAAGAATTTGCTTAGCGCAAAATCAGTGTATTTTACAGCGCGATAGAGTGGTGGCGTGTTTGGATGTTTTGCTTTGAAAAAACCTTCAACGGCATAAGGATGATGTGAACTCAAAGAGAACAAAAGACTGGTGAATGGTTCAGGATATTTGTTCATTGTATTTGCAGTAAACTGAAAAAACGGGACATCCCAAATCCCCCATTGACCATCATAGTCTTCCTGGTTTGGATAGGCTGTTTTGTCATAAAAATAATCGTAACCACAAATTTTAGAAAAGCCTTCAAACTCCATAGAGCCAGGGTTAGAACCATGAAAGAATCCGCTAGTATAGCCTTTCTTTTTGAGCATACTAGCCAAGCCATTTAATTGATTAGATTGATAGGCAGAAAACATGATTGGATCATTCATCAAAGCTGGAATTCCTGATGTAATTGCTGCAATTCCCTGTGTGGAGCGCAAACCATTGGCGAATGAATATTCACAATAATAACCTTCACTCATCAGTGAGTCGAGAAAGGGAGTGTATCCTTTTTTCTGATTAAAAAATTGAGAATACTCCTTCCCGAAACTTTCCAAAACAATGATACATACATTGTGCTTCGTCATGACTTCAGGGTTGGTTTTGGTTGGCCCCAAAATAGTTGTTAACTCTTTTTCTGAAAAGTAATTTTTCTCTGTTAAAAACCGCTGTTGCGCAGAAAATAAAAGACTAAGTGAAGTCGGATAAACCAATGGCGTTAAGCGTAAATCTGCTACACATTCATTCGCATTAAGTGGCATTAATGGACGCATCTGAAGACCACCACGCACCGCCACTAAAGTAAAGCTAGCACCTAAAATAAACACCAAACTTTGCATGAAATAATGATGTCTAGCCGGCTCCGATTTCAATCGCCATTTCCACCCAAAATAACCAAGCATAAATAGCAATCCGAAATAGAGCAATATCAAAAACCAATATTCCACAGCTATCGCCAGAAACAGATCAGAAGTGTTGGCCATGAGTCCAAAGTCACCCGCATTTGTTCGACGAAGTGAATATGGAAAGTAAGCTATGTCACCTAGCTCAAAAATTAAAGCCAAGCCATTACAAAACAAAAACAACAACCACTGAAAGATCTTGTAACCTTTCAAATCACGCTGTTTTAGCGGAAGCAAATAAGATAAAATAACGGGCAAATTAATGTAAGTCACAGCTA
This sequence comes from uncultured Saprospiraceae bacterium, assembly GCA_937959375.1. Lineage (GTDB taxonomy): Bacteria > Bacteroidota > Bacteroidia > Chitinophagales > Saprospiraceae > CALGLS01. Next base: position 10,381 of record CALGLS010000476.1, on the reverse strand, counting down.
CCAAGTCAAAGCGCAATCCTTGTAAAAAGATAATCCCTACTTCTTGTAAACTAATAGCCGGAAACAACAACTGATTATATGAAAAGAAAAGTGCTCTACAAATACTAAAAACCAGCATAGCCACAGCCAGTTTAATAACTGCTGCAATTAGATAATGTGCTTCTTTCCAAACTCTGTGCATGCAGCAAAGATAAGGAATGAGAATGGGAATTGAAATTAGAACCTGTCTGGCCGCCAGGCAAGATTAGAATGTTCCCGCGATATGCAAGTCCCAAGTTACGAAGGCCTAAAGATCAGTAAGCCTGTGCGGCTCGAAGAGACGTATGCATCGCGAAGCAAAGCAATTGCTGAGTTAAGATAAAAAGCAAAACCATCGATAAGAAAAAAAGAAAAGAAAAAAATCCAAACAAGGATCGAGGTGTTTGGACCCCGGAAATACATGGTTAGGACAGCCGGAATGGTTCAGTAATCTCCTTGTCCTGAAATAAATCAGGAAACGGACAAGTCAACGTTTGGAGCCCGCCCTAGTCACTCACGAGTCAAAGTCCTAATGATAATAGTGTTGGACCAAAACTATTGATGCCTGAATGGATTTTTAATAGCATTAAGCTATCGGAAGACAAGATATAGATAAATTGATAGAATAGAAAGAGGGGCTAAGAAATTAAAGGTTAGAATGAATAGAAAGCCTTGATAATCGGGCATTTGGAAGAGAAAAATAATTCAAACTTAACGATCTAATTAAACTAAAAGCCCAATTTTTAAGGAGCTACTATAGAAAGAACTGAAATTGCCACTTTAACTATTCTTTAGAACTCCGGTCGCTCCTCCTTAAAATGCCCATTCAACTGTACCCGTTTGCGAAGACGCTCCATCTCCTTGACCACCGGAATCAAGTGCTCCAAGTGATTGATCATAAACTCCTGGCGCTCCTCCATTTCGTCAATACAAAGAAACTTATATTCTTGTTCTAATGAAAAACCAACATGATGCGCCAAGTCATACAAGGTAAAAGACTCATTACTTTTAGGAATGGCTTTTTTTATTTTCAAAGCAGCAAAGAGTTCAGTGACCAGACTTAGAATAATAACATTCAAGGACTTATCATGCGAATCACCCAAGTCAAGTCGCTCAATATCAGCCCCAGCATATAGCTTATTTGGAACCGATTTGTAAAATTCCGTAATCTTAAAAATACCGACTCCACGTGTCTTAATATCAAGTTCCCCATTTTTATAGCGTTTTTCAACGCTCTCTAATTTGACCTCAGTTCCGTAATCCATCATTTTTCCATCAATAATAGCTGGGATTCCAAAAGTCACTCGATTTTCTTCTGCCTCCCTTATCAATTGCCGATACCGAGGTTCAAAAATATGTAGATTCAATCCCTCACCGGGAAATACCACAAGATTTAATGGGAATAATGGAATAAAATCAGTCATGTGAATATCGGATCTAAATTAAAAAAGCGTTCTAGTATCTAATCAATGCTTATTTGCACTTGCGATATTACAAAAAAATATAATTCATTGTAGCAACTTTCGAGGGAAAGTTGTTGAGACCGCTACGTTGAGAGAACGCTCTGCCTGTCGGCAAGCTGAGAGATCAGTCGGCCGCTGGCCTCCTTGAGCGATCGCTGCGCTGAGGGACTTCACTCTACCGTAGGCCCGCGATAAAGGGAAGTCCCTCAGCGAAGCGATCCCTCAGTGGCGGCGAAACCGCCACGATCCCACAGCAAGTCTGCCATAGGCAGACACAGCGATCTCACAGCGAAGCGGTCTCACCCTTGCATTTGCCACAAGAAAGATTAAATTTGTATAACCTTTTGAAAACCGGTTCGTCCTGATTTGGAAAACCTTAAATTGAAATCATGAAACTCCAATCCCCAACTGCCCTACGCCAATTGCCTTTCTATTTAGTGTTGGCACTTCTATTCGTCACCTCTTGTAAGAAAGGAAACAAACGCGCTAAGAAAATTTCTTCCGATGTGTTTTCCTACGTCTATGCTTATACTTCTGGAACCATCTCTAAAACTGGAACGATAAAAGTTCGTTTTACCAAGCCAGTGGTGGATGCAGATCAAGTAGGGAAGGAAGTAGAAAAAGGCCTGTTTAGTGTCTCTCCAAAAACGGCTGGTACTGCAGTTTGGGAAAATGACTACACCCTTGTCTACAATGCAGATGAAAATTTTGTATCAGGTGAAAATTACATAGCCACTGTTGCCTTGGATGAGTTGTTTGATGATGTTCCTGCTTCCGTTCGAGCATTCGAATTTGATTTTAAAATCAAAGACATTTTCTTTGAAGTTAATATAGATGGTATTGTCGCAGAAAATCAAAGTGATTTATCCAATCAATTGATTGCCGGAAAAGTGTTTGTTTCGGATGAGGTAGATCCTGCTAAGGTTGAGAAGGTATTGACGGCCAGACAAAATGGTAAGGCGTTAAACATTCGTTGGCAGCATAATGGGAATCATCATGTCTTTCATGTAGAAAATGTGATCCGTGGAGAGAAGGCCTCTTTAGTAGAATTCAAATGGAATGGCAAGGCAATTAATATTGATACGAAAGGTGAAGAAGATATCGCAGTACCTGCAATTGGAGACTTTGAGGCGATGCAGGTGAAAGTAATGAGTGAAGACGATGAACCATATTTTATAGTACACTTTTCTGATCCGATTTTGAAAAGTCAGGAATTGAATGGATTGATACAGCTGTCAGATTACAATGGTGATTTGCGTTTTGATATTGACGGAAATAAGGTGCGATGCTATCCTACCGTATTGGCAGAAGGAGCAAAGACCTTAACCATCAACAAAGGCATTAAGAATGTAAATAACCGCAAACTTAAAATGGCATTCAGCGAAAGAATTTCGTTTGAATCGGTAAAACCCAAATTGCGATTGACAGGCAAAGGCGTTATTATTCCAACCTCTAAAGGATTGGTTTTTCCATTTGAGGCGGTAGGCTTAAATGAGGTGGACATCGAGATTTTTAAAATTCATGACAATAACATCCTTCAATATCTACAAGTCAATAACCTGGATGGAGTTGGTCAGTTAGAGCGAGTAGGAAGTGTGGTGTTACAAAAGCGAGTGGCACTTAAAGACCTTGCTTCTAATCCCAATCCAAAAGTATGGACGCGCTATGCAGTTGACATGGCAGATATGGTCAACAAAGATCCTAACGCCATCTATCAAGTTCGTCTTGGTTTTAAAAAATCTTACATCAACTATAATTGCACAAGTGATGAGGACGACGATGCGGATGGACTCACCTTAGCAGAAAACAATTTAGATGAAGATGGGGAAATCATCACCATCTGGAGACACAACTATAGTTATTACTCGGGGTATCGCTGGCAAGACCGTGATAATCCTTGTAAGCCAGCTTTTTATACACCAGATAATTTTGTTCGTAGAAACGTAATTGCTTCCAATATCGGTATCATTGCCAAGCGAGGTGATGATGGTTCTATGCTTATTGCAACAACAGACTTACGTACCACAGATCCTTTGTCAAATGTCGAAATTGAATTGTATAGCTTTGATCAACAACTTTTGAACAAAGTAACGACCGATAGTGACGGGAGAGTGCAAGTAGATATGAAAAAACAACCTTGGGTTTTAATCGCAAAGAGAAACGGAGAGAACGGTTACCTACGCATGCACGATGGTTATGCCTTGTCACTTTCTCGTTTTGATACGGGTGGGGCTAAGAGCCAAAAAGGGATGAAAGGTTACGTATATGGTGAACGAGGGGTCTGGCGTCCGGGGGATTCTTTGTATCTCAACTTTGTATTGGAAGATGCAACGAATCTTTTGCCTGACAACCATCCCATTAATTTTGAACTGTACGATCCACGTGGACAATTACAAGAAAAAATAACGACTTCTAAAAATGTGAATCGAGTGTATCCGTTACACATCGCTACCGAACAATCTGCCCCAACAGGTAACTGGCGAGCTATCGTAAAAGTAGGTGGCGCACAATTCACCAAGTCACTGAAAATAGAAACGGTGAAACCAAATCGGATGAAAGTCAATCTTGATTTTGGACAAGAAAAGTTGTTCGCTCAAGGTGGAAAAATAAATGGAAACCTACAGGTGAATTGGTTGCACGGTGCTCCTGCTAGAAACCTCAAAGCAATTTCAGAAGTTAATTTGGTTGCTACCAAAACGAAATTTAAAAAGTTCAACGAATACCTTTTTGATGATCCGTCACGTACGTTTTACAGCGAGCCTAAAGTGATCTTTGATGGTGTTTTAAATAATGATGGTAATGCAAATGTCGCAGCAGACTTAAGTATTAACAATGCTCCCGGAGTTTTGAAAGCGAATTTTAAAACTCGTGCGTTTGAACAAGGTGGCGATTTTAGTACCGACGTTTTTAATCTTCCATATTATCCCTACGAAACCTACGCTGGTGTTTTTATTCCAAAAAATAAATACGATGAAAAGCGTTTGGATATTGGGAAAAAGAGTAAAGTTGATTTTGTGTTGGTAGACAAAGATGGAAGGGCAATAGAGAATAAAAATGTCTCTGTTGGATTGTATCGCGTCAACTGGCGCTGGTGGTGGGACTCTGGTCGCGAAAATTTATCGAAGTTTAATAGCAGCCAACATATCGGTGCAGAAGACAAATCAGTTTTAACAACCAATTCAAAAGGTGAAGCAAGTTGGAATGTCGAAATAGAGAATTGGGGACGTTACTTGGTTCGTGTTTGTGATACTGAATCAGGACATTGTTCTGGTGACTTCTTTTATGCGGGCTATCCTTGGAGTGATGAGGATGGACAAAATCGAGATGCTGCTGCCATGTTGTCTTTCAAATCAAACAAAGAGCAATACAAGGTTGGTGACAAAATAGAATTGACGATCCCGGCAAGTGATGTGGGACGTTGTTTGGTGTCCGTGGAATCGGGTGGGCGTGTTTTGGAAACCTATTGGAAGGACACCAAAAAAGGAGATAACAAGTTTTCGTTTTACGCAACAGCGGAAATGGCTCCTAATGTTTATGCAAATGTAACCCTAATTCAACCACATGCACAGGTTGAAAACGATTTGCCCATCAGAATGTACGGCGTCATTCCAATCAAAGTGGAAGATGCTAAAACACGTTTAGAACCGATTGTAAAAATGCCAGATGTTCTAAAACCAAAAGAAAAATTTACCATTGAAGTGAAGGAAAAAGATGGTCGACCTATGGCTTATACTATCGCGGTTGTGGATGATGGTCTATTGGATTTGACTCGATTTGAAACACCTAATCCCTGGAATACATTCTACGCGAAAGAGGCACTTGGCGTGCAAACTTGGGATGTTTACGATTACGTACTTGGTGCTTATGGTGGTGAACTTGAACGCATACTCAGTATTGGTGGTGATGTAGAGGTTGATCCGGCTGGGGCCAAAAAAGCCAACCGATTTAAGCCAGTCGTCATGCATCTTGGGCCATTTTATACAGATGGAAGTAAGCAAAAACATGAGTTGGTTATGCCAAATTATGTAGGATCTGTACGCACAATGGTGGTCGCCTCAGGTGACGGTGCTTATGGCAAAGCCGAAAAAACAACACCCGTTCGAAAACCACTAATGTTGCTAGCTACGCTACCACGCGTTTTGGGACCTGGAGAAAAATTAGATTTACCGGTCAATATTTTTGCGATGGAAGATAAGGTGAAGGATGTTAAAATCACCGTTCAAGAAACCAGTGGTTTAATCAACTTTGTAAACGGAAAAGATCGCTCCTTGTCGTTTTCTAGTCCAGGCGATGAGGTGATTAATTTCAATGCAATGGTAGGCGATAGAGTAGGGATAGCGAAGTTTTTAGTAACAGCAACTGGAGGTGGCGAAACGGCCACGCAAGAGATCGAACTCGACGTGCGTAATCCAAATCCATTTGTCACCAACACGTATAATGAAAGATTGGAAGCCAATAAAAACTGGACAAAATCATTCGATCCTGTAGGTATGCCAGGTACCAATGAAGCTGTCCTCGAAGTTTCACAAATTCCACCAATCAACATGGGTGAGCGCCTGCAATATTTACTGCGTTACCCACATGGATGTCTTGAGCAGACGACTTCTTCTGGCTTCCCGCAATTGTATGTTGGACGTTTGATTCAATTGGATGAAAAGCAGAAAAAGATGGTCAAGAACAATATAGAAGCGACCATCAAACGACTCAAAACATTTCAAATGTCAGAGGGTGGATTTACTTATTGGCCAGGTGGTTATTACACCGCTTGGGGTTCTAATTATGCTGGGCATTTTATTTTGGAAGCCGAAAAGGAAGGCTATGTTTTGCCAATAAATATGAAAAATCGTTGGCTTAAAGCCCAAAAGAAATATGCCAAACAATGGTCGCCCAACCTCAATAGAAACCGCGGTTATTACTACGGTTCTAACAGTGAATTGGAACAAGCTTATCGATTGTACACACTCGCTTTAGCGCAGGCACCAGAACTAGGGGCGATGAACAGAATGCGTGAGATGAAAAAATTGTCGGACGTTGCAAAATGGCGTTTAGCAGCAGCTTATGCCCTTGCCGGAAAAACGGAAGTGGCAGATGCCATGGTGAAAGGTTTGAAAAGTAAGTTCAATCCTTATCGAGAATTGTCAGGTACATTTGGATCAAGCCTGCGAGACGAAGCGATGGTATTAGAGACCTTGAGCACGCTGAATAAAAATGGAGCAGCAGATGCGGTCGCTCGTTCAATCGCAGAGCAATTAAGCGATGATCGCTGGCATGGAACGCAGACTGTTGCTTATTCTTTGATGGCTGTGGCCAAACATGTTGGGACGGGAGATGCCAGTGAACCTTTCGAGTTTGCCTATCAGTTTAATGGAAGTAAAATGACAGATGTGACTTGCAGTCGACCGATTATGCAAATCGATTTACCATTTGTCGCTGCAGAAAAAGGTGAATTTGAGTTGAAAAACAAAAGTGGTAAAACACTTTATGCACGTATTGTAAGTTCAGGTCAACCATTGGTTGGAGACAACACAACAGCGTCCAATAATTTGAAGTTGAATATTGCCTATAAAGACATGAAAGGACAGCCTTTGGATGTGTCTACTTTACAACAGGGAACTGATTTCTTTGCAGAGGTAACAGTTACGCATCCTAATACAAAAAAAGTTAATTACCGAGAGATGGCGCTGACACAGGTGTTTCCAGCTGGATGGGAAATTCACAACGCACGAATGGATAATTTGGAAGGGCGAAGTACCTCTGCTGTGCCACAGTATCAAGATGTTCGTGATGACCGAGTGTATACTTATTTTGCAATTAAGCAAGGCGCGAATCAGACCTATCGGGTGCAGTTGAATGCCTCTTATTTGGGACGTTATTACTTACCGACGGTGAGCTGTGAAGCGATGTATGATAATACCATTTCGGCTCGTGAGCCAGGGCGTTGGGTTGATGTTGTGCCTGATCCTACTGGAATCTAGTGTACCGTTTTAGAATAGAATTAAACAACTTCTTTAACTAACAAACCATGAAAAAGGAAGATTTAAAAAAAATGACAATTGAAGAACTCAAAGAAAAGGAGAAGAACACTAAAGTTTTAATAGGGATATATGTGCCGATTATTTTAGGTTTGGGCTATTTCGTATTCCGAGACTATACTGATGGCGGTGAATTTGAAACTACAGGTTTGATTATTTGGATTTGTGCTCTTGGAGGAATGGCTAGTTTGTTTCCTAACTTGAAGATGATTCGGGAAGAGTTGACTAATCGCTAAAACACGCCTTATTTCTGTAACAGAAGAATGGAATATCCGTTGTAAAATACAGTACCTCATTAAACGAAATAATCAGGATAGAACCGCTTATTAGGCTATTTTTTAAAAATAGCTCGTCATTTCCTTTTTTTGCCTAAAGTGGCTCAGTGCTTGCTGTATTGAGGTTGCCTACCTGATTTTATTTAAATCTCTTACGTGTTTTTACAATAATAACTACAAGTTAAATGGATAACAGTGTTCACAACACAGCTAAAGATGTTAAAATACCTTATGAAAGTATTGTCAAGGACAATTATGTCGGCATCGTTTATTTGGAATGTGATATTATTACGTTTGTGAATGCATCTTTTTGCAAGTTATTTAACTTATCATCTGAAGAGATGATTGGAAGGTCTATATATGAATTTGTTTCAGAGATAAGTAGAGGAAAACTAGAAGAAGGCATTGCTGCCATGAAAAGGAATGAGGCAATCAATTTTAGTGAAAACTTAGAAATGAAATCAAATGAGGAGATTTATTTTTCCTTGCACTTAAGTATTCATTCTAAAGTAGGAGATGGCATATTCCTGATTGGTGCCTCACGAAACGCTACGAGTAGAGTTAAAAAAATGGAAGAACTGCTTATCGCAAAATCTACCTTTGACTCACTTTATACCAATATTATAGATGGGATTGTAATTTATGATTACAACAAAGAACGAATGATCGATTGTAATTCCTCTGCATTGCGCATCTTCGGATATGAAAGCACAGAAGAATTACTTAGTTATAATCGATTTCAATTTGTTCCTCAATATTCAGATTATTTCCCTGGTGTCGATTGTCATGAAACTACTAAAGATCATGGTCTTAGGATTATGAGTGGAGAAGCTTTTAAAACGGCAGGTGTATTCCTGAAAAAAGATGGAACGCATATGATTGTACATGCTAACGTTGTTCCGACTTTTCGAAACCATGGAGAGGCTTTTATTATTTTTCAGGATAGTACAAAACGTATTCTAGCAAAGCAAGCCAAAAAATCTGTTGAAAAACAATACAAAGATATCTTCGAAAATTCGCATGAAGGAATTATCTATACAGATTTAAATTCGGGACAACGCAAGATGTGCAATGGTAGAGCTTTGGAATTATTTGGAGTAAATACTTTCGAAGAATTAAGAGACCTTACTCCTAATGACTTTTTTGTAGATGAACGGATTGGAGGTTTAACATCAGAGGAATATTTTAAATCAAAAGCAAAGGAGACGCTAGAAAAGGGAAAGACCAAAGTCTCATTTTGGTTGAAAAAACAGACAGGTGCGGTTATTAGAGTGGTGGTTGAGTTACGACTAGATAATAGTGATCCTAATAATCCGAAGGTTATTTCTTTTATGAGAGATATCACAGATCTTTATAATAGTGAAATGAAGTTAAATGAAAAAAACGAAGAGTTGCAGGCTTATATTACCGCAAACTTACAACTTGAAAATTTCGCTTATTTTGCATCTCACGATTTGCAAACACCTTTAAGAGGAATCACAAGTTTTACACAATTGCTCAAACGAAGCTTAACAGGTAGACTTTCTGATAAAGAGGAAGAATACATGGACTTTATCATAAGTTCTAGTAAAAGCATGCGTAGTTTGGTAATGGATATTTTATCGTATTCAAAAATTAATACCGAAGCCATCAATGTTGAAGAGGTAGACCTGAATGTACTTATGACAAACTTGTGTCGTGAAATGGGAGAGGATATAAAAGATAAGAATGCTATTGTTAGTTTAAATGATATCCCAACTGCTATTAAAGCTGATGGTATTAAATTAAAACAACTGTTTCAAAACTTGATCTCCAATGCAATTAAATTCTCTGTTGAAGGACAACGACCTGAAGTTGATATCAACTGCGAAAAAAGAGAAGATCACTGGTTGTTTACGGTTCAAGATAATGGGATTGGAATTGACCCCGAATATTTTGATAAAATATTTATGATTTTCAAACGCCTCAACTCCAAAGAGGTGTATGAAGGAACTGGAATTGGCCTTGCTATGGTTAAAAAAATAGTGGAGCAACACGAAGGAAATATTTGGGTTGAATCTGAATTGGGAGAAGGAACAACCTTTAAATTTACAATCAAAGAAGAGCTTACTCAAAAAGAAGATGTCTAATTTAAAGTTAAGTATTGAATTGTTTTATCCCAATCTTTCCTGCAACTGTTTTATGTAAGTTCGACCCACCGGCAATTTCCTGCCTTCAATAAATTTTGATTCCCACTTTGTTTTTTATGTAAGCTAAATCTGAAAAGACATTACTTTTCTGCTCATCTCTTTTCACTTTAGCGTATTGGAATGGTATATTTTGTTTTTTGATGGGAATAAATTTATTTTACACGTCCACAGATTTAAACACTAAGGCCCGCGATTATAAGCCTTCTATGTTAGTTGGTTCGACGTTAACGGTCTAAGTGATCTGAGTGTTTAAAAAAAACGAAAGAAGAGGTGGTCGCTATTTCGCACGATCGCAGGTTTAAACACTAAGAGCACAAAGAGCACTAAGGCCCGCGATTATAAGCCTTCTATGTTAGTTGGTTCGACGTGTTAACGGGCTAAGTGACCTGAGTGTCCTAAGTGTTTAAAAAAAAACGAAAGAAGAG
>CALGLS010000475.1 GCA_937959375.1 uncultured Saprospiraceae bacterium | reverse complement strand
CTATTTTTGTTAATTATTTTGTAAAAATGGTGGCACTCAACCTTGGGTTAAACACATAGGAATATAGGCTCTCTTCTTTTGGCGACACTCGACCTTGGCTTGAAACACATAGAGATATAGGTTTATAGGTTGCTCGTCTTTCGTGAAATAACGTATGAGGACACATAGTTTTTAGATGGTCTATATGGTAAATTGCGTTCGAAGGCTTTTGTATTTTAAAAAAAGTCACCAGTAAATTTTTCGAAAGGAAAAATCACTATCTTTCCCATATAAAAAACAAAGATGAGCCAACTACCTAGTAAAGCAGCCGCAAAAGAATTACTCGAGAAGCATGTTCAAAATGAATACCAGCGCTACCATGCCCTCATGGTCGGTACCGCCACTGAGGCATATGCTGCGATCCATAATGCAGATCCCCTACTCTATTTCATGACTGGATATTTGCACGACTTGGATTATGATTTACATCCTGAAACTCATCCAGGGCCATCATTGGGTTGGTTTAAAGAATGGGGATATCCTGATGATTTAATTCATGCCGTAGAAGCACATGCTTTTGGGTTTAATGGTTTTACGACTGAACCTGCAACACCACTTGCTGCTGCACTTATGGCCTGCGATGAGATTAGTGGTATATTCTATGCCTATCAAAAATTAAATCCAATTCCGTTTGGAGAGATGAAGGTGAAGTCGATTAAGAAACGATTGAAGGAAAAATCATTTGCAGCGGGAATACATCGGGATACGATTTACATGGGTGTGGAAAAACTGGGTGTGACAATTGAGGAACATGTGGGGACTTTGATTGGGGCTTTTGGAAATTTGAAATAAAACGTATTTTGAATGAGAAATTTACAACACGTTTTTCTAAATTTTTGAAGTTTAATAAACGTCAGATGAAGTTACCTTAACAAATATTTCAAACGCACCGCACCATAATAATTCCTAGGCAAACCCGGATAGTAATACCGCGGTGCATTCCCTCCAAAACTACCTGCATTGATCAGAATCATGGAAGCGTATTTTTCATCCAACAGGTTTTGAATTCCACAGGAAAGATCTAAATTTAAGTTTTTTAAAATTTCTTTTTCAAAACCAATTTTCAAATTCACCACTTGATAAGCATCCGAATAAATGGAGTTGTCATCACGCATGGGAAAGGCATCGACGTATTTGTAATTGACGTTGCCATAAAAACCTAAATCCGTCTTTGCTTCTAAGCCAATATTGAAATTATGAGGCGGGGTACCAGTCAGATCGTTCCCCGAATGATCTTCTTCTTCATCTTTGAAATCGATGAACGTATAATCCGAGTAAGTGTAGGTTGAGAAAAAATTAATCGTACCTCTTCTCCATTCCAATGGATAACCGAGATAGAGTTCCAAACCATTGTGGCGAGTCTTGCCAGCATTTACTCCCACAAATTGGTCGGGGCCAATTCGGTCCGCAACTAAAAGGTCACGGATATGCATGGTGTAAGCTGTGATTTCATAAGCAAACTTATGATTAATTTTTCCACGACTTCCAAGTTCAAAATTCCATCCTTTTTCTGGTTGAATCTCAGGATTGATCGCACCGTCTGGTGTAAGTGTTTCTGAAAAGGAAGGAGGAGAAAAGCCATGACTCACTGTCGCAAAAAAAGCAATCTTATAATTGATTTGATAATTCAAACCCAACTGCGGGGACAAGACAGGGTCGAAACTATAATTACCTGAAAGATCAGTGCTATCCGCAAATAAATCATTGTAATTATAATTTGTACTATTGAAATTAGCTCCAGCTAAAAGGTAGAAATTATCTCCAAGGCTTTTATAATACTGTACGAAAATGTTGTAGTAATTTCGCTTTTCATTATTATCGCTAAGTGCATCTCCTTGTATCCCATCGTTTGTTACATAAGTTTGCCAATCGTATTTTTCGCGAAAGCCTTCAAAACCTAAAGACAACATTGGAAACAAAGGACTTTGATTATTTGAGTAAAGCTCAAAACTTGTTCGCAAACCTAACACACTGCTTTCTTCTTCCAAAATATTAAATGGTCGCGACTCGTAGGCATTTCTAAACCGAGCAAAAACACTTGATTTATTTTCTAAAGTCAATTCATCAAACTTGGCTAGTTTTGCTTTATTGAAAATACCAATCATCGTTTTTTTACCATCCTCAAACCCTTTTACCTTGCCCCAGGTAAATGCTGCTTTAGAAGGATCGTTTTCATAGTCTTCTCGATTGAGCGAACTAGGGATGAAGGCTTTCAGTTGCGTATGGTTAAACAATAAAGATGTTTCATTTTGATCTTTCTTCACTTTTCCAAGCAAGGTGAATCCTTCTCGGTCGTATTCGTTGTTGTCACGGTAGCCGTCGCTATTAGTTTTATTGTAGTTCGCTTTTAGGTTGAGTGTTTGTTTTTTGTTTGAAAAATCAACGGTACTTGAATTTCTAAACAAACCATAAGAGCCCATTGTCAATTTAGTTTCCAAAGAACTCTGTGAATAATTAGCGTTTGTTTTTAGATGAATCATTCCGCCAAGACCCGCTCCATAAATACTTGCGGTTGGCCCTTTCCAAACATCGACTCTTTGAAGAAGGCTCATGTCGATATCTTCTAGGGTTGTTTCCCCATCACCAGTGGTCAATGGAATGTCATCAAGGTATGCTCTGATTTTTGTAGTGGAA
>CALGLS010000474.1 GCA_937959375.1 uncultured Saprospiraceae bacterium | reverse complement strand
TGTGAGATCACCGCTGAAGCGGTTGAGAGATCGTCGATCGCTTTGCCTACCTTTGTCGGCTACTGTATATACATAAGTCTATTTTAAATGCTCATTCGGGGTAAAAGAAGGATAATAATGAATCGTTGAATCGTTGAATTCGGAATTTTGATTTTCCCCTTAACACGGTAGAAGGCAAAAATCAACGATTCAAAATTCAACGATTCAACGATTCAACGATTCAACGATTCAACGATTCAAAATTTAATAATATACACCTGAGTTACAAGTTATGTATATACGGTAGCCTTTGTCGGCAGGCAGGCTCCGACTGCGAGATCGCCTTCGGCTGAGAGACTTCACTCGAAGGTAAACTCCACATTTTCACACCACGTAGATCGCGTCAGACGAGAAGTCTCTCAGCAAAGCGATCTCGCAGTGGTGGTACCGCCCACCACGGTCTCGCAGTGCAACGATCTCTCAGCGCAGCGGTCTCACTCAAAACTTAACCGTAGAGAAAATCTCCTCCAAATGCTGCATATAATTTCGCTTCTTCTTACCAGGAGCATGAATAAAGCCATCTATAAAAAGCAGCTCGTTGGTTGAGGTATTGTGAATGAGGTAGCTTAGAAAAGGACCGCCCATATAATCGTTGACGATGTCCCAAATCCCACGTGCTTCCATTGCATAGTTATCATTCAGTGTAATCACTTTTGTCAGCATTGGAAGATCCACATCATTGGTTCTCATGTAGGTGTTTTCAATTTCGGTGCTCACATATTTTCGTCCAATCGAATCACGGATAGACCGCATCCCTTCTTGAGTGAATTGTTTTTTATCTTTATAAGGTAGCTTGTGCAAAAAGATATTACTACTTAAAAAATCAGTTTCTGATCTTAACCAAATCGTATTGTTATCATGAATCGCCAGCACATAATCTCCTGGCACCTGAATATCTACGCCTAGCTCTGTTTTAATTTTTTCTGACAACTTCACCTCCACACCTCGTGTATAAGCGTTCTCTTTGATGATTTGTTGATCGGCTTTGTTAATCCGTTTGGCTATAGCCGGAAATTTTTCCTTTATATTTTTAGTCAATTCTTCTTCGTTTGATCCAAATAAGTAAACAACCGTTTGACCAGTGGCCCATCTATTTTTACCCATGGTTGTGTTAAAGCTTTTTTCTTTGGCAGCTCTACTTACATTCTGGTCACCAAGATCTGTTCTCAGCAATTGTCCTGTTGAAGAATCTTCATCATCAATATCACCTAGCACTATATAAGTTCTTTTTCGTTTGCGAATAGGTTCCGCACGTAAGTCTTCTGGCGTAAAGTGCTTGAGATCAAAAAGTGGTTCAGGCTGTGGCAAAATAGGGTACGCTCCTTCAAAGTAATATTGAAAGGTATCACCTATTGGTCCCTCCCAGACATTCTTATCTGCAATCACCACAATGGAATTCGCTTGCCCAAAAGCGCTTTCTACAGGATCGAGGCTACTACGCATTTCGTTTGAGCAACTGGTCATCACAACTAGCAGCAAACAAAATAAAGCCTGGTAGAGGTTGCTGGTATCTATCTTCATTAATCTGTCCTTTATCATATCTTTTGGTTTGTGTTACTGACAAAAATAAGCAATTGAGTAGACTTTGGTTCTCTCCTTTGTTTTTATATTAGGTTAGATGTGAAAATTGGCTCTTTTGGTGTGTGGTGGGACAGGATAAGATTATCTGTCGAACAACTAAACATCCCTAGTTAAAACGAAAAATCCCGAGCGCACCAAAAAGGCAAGCTCGGGATTCATTCATATTTATTAAAACGAAGCTTAAAACAAGCCTTCGATTACATTTTCTTCCGTAATGCCTTCCGCTTCCGCCTTATAGTTACGAACGATACGGTGGCGCAATACGTATTTGGCAATAGCCTGTACATCTTCGATATCTGGAGAGTACTTACCATTCACAGCAGCATGACACTTGGCTCCTAATACTAAGTATTGAGAGGCACGTGGCCCCGCTCCCCATGAAATATAATTATTTACTGCTTCCGTAGCTCGAGGTGTATTCGGACGTGTTTTCGTTGCTAAAGACACCGCATATTCCAACACATTATCTGCGATAGGAATCTTTCTTACCAACTGCTGGAAAAACAAAATCTGTTCTCCAGTTACAATATTATTCAATTGGTATTTATTGTTAGAAGTCGTTGACTTCACCACGGCAATTTCTTCATCATAGGATGGGTAATCCAATGGGATGTTGAACATAAAACGGTCAAGCTGCGCCTCAGGTAGCGGATAGGTTCCTTCCTGCTCAATTGGGTTTTGCGTTGCGAGTACAAAAAACGGAGCGGGCAATTTGTGTCGAACACCACCTACCGTTACCGAACGTTCTTGCATCGCCTCCAGCAAAGCTGCCTGCGTTTTTGGAGGTGTACGGTTGATCTCATCCGCCAATACGATATTGGAAAACAAAGGTCCTTTATTGAATTTGAATTGACGATCGTCTCCTAGTATTTCCGAACCAGTGATATCTGATGGCATCAAATCCGGTGTAAACTGAATTCGTTTAAACTCTAAATCCAATACATCTGCAATGGTACTTACCAATAAGGTTTTTGCCAATCCTGGCACCCCTACTAATAAAGCGTGTCCATTACTAAACATAGATATGATTACTGCTTTCACAACCTCATCTTGTCCAATAATCGCCTTAGCGATTTCTGATTTCAGGTCTTTATATGATTGGGCCAATGCATCTACTGCTTCTACATCTGACTTATAGGCTACTTGCGACATTTTTTCTATTTATCGGTTATATGATAAAGCTGCTTGCACAGCTTCGAATTTAATTCTCTGAAAACACTAAAAAACAAGCGCTTTCTATGTTTTGCAAAAATAACAAAACAACACATACGTAACGACTGATTTGCTAGTATTGTTTCGAGAGAGTCTCCTTATAGGCAAACAATCCCCTATTTTTATAAATGAACAAGGACAATAGCTAAACTAATGATTTATTCACATTCCCACACCATATCTGCCAAGGGATACTTAGCATTTCGGTAGGAGTAATGCCACCACTCGGTACGAATGGACTTAAAACCTACCGCTTCTAGCGTCGATTTGAGTAGATGACGGTTTTCCTTCACTTCTTTTGAGTGTTTGGTATAGGTATGGTGTGCCTTTCGGCCAAAAAAATCAAAGGGTGTTCCCATATCTAGTTCATTGCCATCACGATCTACTATGGTTAAGTCTACCGCGAGGCCACGATTGTGCATGGAACCTTTCTTTGGGTTAGTGACGTAAGTGGCATCAGGTACTTTGTTCCAAAGTCGCTGCTGAATACTCAGAGGACGATAGCAATCGAAAAACTTGAGCCCCATTCCTTGCTCTTGTAAATCACGATGGATTTTCAAAATAACTTGAGCTGCCTTAGGCCGCAAAAAACAACGAGGACATTCATACATTTTTTCTTTTACGAAATTGTCTGTTGTTGCATATCTCAGATCTAGTTGAATGGTGGAATCCATAAAAAACAGATCGACCCATTGAGTCGTATCGTAATCTGGAATTGGAATTATTTTTTTGGGTAAAACTACGGAAGGCGCTGGTATGGTATCTTTTTTTATAGCTGACGAATTCTCTTGTTCTGACTCCATCTGTTTTGCTTCGTTCTTGCAAGCTGCAAAAAAGAGTAGGAAGCAAAGGCTTAGTAATAAGTAATTTAGATATCGGTTCAAGTATCGGTT
>CALGLS010000473.1 GCA_937959375.1 uncultured Saprospiraceae bacterium | reverse complement strand
GGACCACATGAGAAAGTTATTGACATACTACTTGTTAATACGAACCCAACAAATGGGTATCAGATAATAAAAGAGGCGAAATACAAGTTTGTACTTGTAAAATAAAGATTAAATAATCTTAGTTGAATTGAACAAACTGGTAGGACATTTGTAATATGTAAGTGACTCGTCTTGTGCATGACAGATTTGAAGAAAGAGTATTAACGAAAAGTTAAATTTAGTTAAGACTTCTCTTTGAAATTGTTTCTCAAGGCAGATTTGATTACTTTTATAATGTTGAAATTTAGAAATATTAACTCATTAAAAAATTATAGTTTATCATGAAGAAATTATTCGTACTTTTCGCTTTTCTAGGTATGGTATCACTTGCTCAAGCTCAGTGTACTAAGTCTGCTAAAGCTACTGCAACTAAGGGTAAAACTTGTTGCGCTGCTACTGCTAAAGCTGCTGCTACTGCTGCGTCTTTGGACAATTCAATTGAAAAAAGAGAGTGTGCCAAGTCTGGTAAGGTTTCTTATGTAAAGAAGTCTACTTGTGCTAAGTCTGGTAATGTTTCTTTCACTGATGTTGAATTTTGCTCTAAGTCAAAGAAATTTGTAAACGTTTCTCCTTCTGCAATGGAAGCTGGAGCTAAGAAAGCTGCTTGTACTAAGAAAGCAACTGCTACTGGTGTTTCTGCAAAGAAAGCTTGTACTGGTGCAAAGAAAGCTGCTTGTTCTAAGTCTGCTGCTGCTAAGTCTACTTGTACTAAGTCTGCTAAAGCAACTACAGTTTCTTCTACGAAGAAAGCTTGTACTGCTGCTGAAAAAGCTGCTTGTGCTAAGACTGCTGCTAACGGAAAGAAAGCTTGTTGTGCTAAGAAAGGTGCAAAGGCTGCTTGTTCTAAGACTAAGACTGCTGCAACAAAAGCTGCTACTAACGAAGTAAAAGCTGTTAAAGTTAGTAACGACTAATCTTTACTAATTTTTAGAAATAAAAAAGGCCTTGCAAAATTTTGCAAGGCCTTTTTTATTTGAGTTCAGTTTTTTATTTAAACTCAATACTTTTAGTTTTTTTGGATAAATCAACTCTCCTCTTTTAAGCTGGATCAAAGTATTCTGAGTAGAACTTTCCTTTTATATATTGTTTGACGAGATGTCGTACAAACGGTAAAGTGTTTTTTGGTAATGCGTTGGGATCTAACCATACCACATCTTTAAATTTCTTAGTCTCTTTTGGTTGAGGAGTTCCTTTCCATTTTTTAGCTCTAAAGACAAGGATAAGTTCGTTGTTGCTCAGTTTTCTTGCACGATTAGCAACGTGGATCAATTTCAATTTCTTTTCTTTCAATACAATTCCCGTCTCTTCAAAACATTCTCTGATGAGTGCAGTTACTGCCATTTCATCAGCATCGATTTTGCCTCCGATCATAGTATAATTTCCACCATTTCTGGTTGTCTGCTTCAGTAGCAAAATCTCTCCTTCTCTTTCGAGAAACATACGAACAATGATGGTAAGCTTGGCGTTGTTAGCCATAAAGTTGAATTACTTGGTTTATTTATTCCCCTAAATATATTAAAAGATTTAAAACTTTAACTCATATATCATTGAAAGTTGCACTTTGGCTCTTTATACAAGTTCAATCTTTAATTACGCAGGAAGACCCAAAAAGTGTCGAGTTTGACTTTCAAATCTTTGTACCTCTTTCTATTGGAAGTCTCAATGATAAGGTTATCTTTAAAAATAATCTTTGTTCTTTGCTTATAAACCAATCACTTTGCCCTAAATTTGCACCTTTAAGTAACACCCCAAATAACTTCCAAAATAAATACTACACATTTTAAACTGCATGCTATGCGATATGATAACATTCTTGAGACTATTGGTAATACTCCCATTATCCGAATTAATCACATTGGAAAAGGAATAAAAGCAACGGTATATGGTAAAGTAGAATCCTTCAACCCTGGTCATTCTGCCAAAGATCGTATTGCATTATATATGGTAGAAGATGCTGAGAAACAAGGTATTCTTACGCCAGGAGGAACTGTTATTGAAACAACGTCTGGGAACACTGGATTTAGTTTAGCTATGATCAGTGCGATAAAAGGTTATCGATGCATACTCTGTGTGCCTGACAAAATATCAGATGAAAAGCTCAACATGCTTCGCGCCATCAAAGCGGAAGTTGTGGTTTGCCCTAGTAATGTAAAACCAGACGATCCAAACTCTTACTACTCACAAGCTAAACGTATTCATCAAGAAACGCCTAACTCATTTTACGCTAATCAATATTTTAATGCTTCTAACATTGAGGCACATTACAGAACTACTGGCCCTGAAATTTGGAAACAAACAGAAGGAAAAATCACACACTACGTAGCTCCAGTTGGTACAGGTGGTACACTTTGTGGAACCGCTCGTTATTTAAAAGAACAAAATCCGAACATCAGAATCATTGGTGTTGATGCTTATGGATCTGTGCTTAAGAAATTTCACGAAACAGGTGAGTTTGATGAAAAAGAAGTTTATCCCTATAAATTAGAAGCCGTTGGTAAAAATATTATTCCCGATAATGTTGATTTCAACATCATTGATAAGTTCGTAAAAGTAGATGACAAGTCAAGTGCTTTTCGGGCAAGACAATTAGCAAAAAGAGAAGGCTTGTTTGTTGGCTACTCAAGTGGTGCATCTATGCAAGGTGTATTCAGCATAAAAGACGAGCTCAAATCGGATGACTTTGTTGTAGCACTTTTCCCAGATCACGGTAGCCGCTATCTCGGTAAAATATTTAACAACGAATGGTTGGAAGAAGCTGGATTATTATATGGCCAGAACAACTATAAATATATGCTGCGTTTTAGAAAATTCCTTAGAAGCATTTAGGGTATGACGGAATGGGTTGACTAAGAAGAGGAAATTCAAACTCAATTTCAATTCCTTCAACTGCATCCTCTGTGTAAGCTGAGTCCTGTTTAGCAACCCGACGGGGTTAACCTTGATATTGTCCTTGAACTTTAAAACGTTTTTGATTTCCTTCGTTAAAAAGCACAAGCTTTTCTAATCCAAAAATTACTTATATTCGTCTATAAAAAAGTGCTTAAATCCCCTATTTAAGTGATTTTTATTATTTTTAAACTTATTACATTTGTAATAGGACATCTGGCGTTATGCAATTTTATTATGATTGTATCGTCATAAGTAATAGAGCTAATTTTACGACAACGAAATATTTGAAAACTTAGGGATAGAGTAAGACTCTACAAAACAAGACAAACGCATTTAGTAGTTCACGAGACTACTTAACTCCGCGCAATCGTTTTCTTATAGATATCCCCAAACACTTGCTTGTATGAAACTAAATGAAATTGAAAAAATTTCAGGCCTAACGAGAAGAGATTTCGAAGAGGAATATCTAAAAAAAAACAAACCTGTTGTTTTTACAGATCTCACTAAAAAATGGCCCGCTACAGAAAAATGGACATTCGAATGGCTCAAGTCTAACCATGGCCATTTACAAGTTCCTGTTTACGATAATGATTTTCGAAAACCTGGGAAAGACTACCTCACTCCAAAAAGATCGATGCCTTTCGCAGAATACCTCGACACTATTCAAGGAGGGCCAACTGATTTGAGAATGTTTCTTTATAATATTTTCAAACATGCCCCTGAATTGATCAACGATTTTTCTATGCCTGACATTACAGACGGTTGGTTGAAAACCTTTCCAATGATGTTTTTCGGAGGACAAGGTGCACGTGTTGATTTGCATTACGATTTAGACTGTGCCGCTATTTTCATTTCTCAATTTCAAAGAAAAAAAGAAGTTGTCTTATTCGCTCCCGATCAAGGCAATTATTTATATCAACATCCATTCACGGTACAAAGTGAAGTTCGCATTGATCAGCCCGATTTCCAAAAACATCCTGCATTGAATTTAGCCTCTGGTTATAGAACCGTACTTGAACATGGTGAAACACTCTTCATGCCGCACCTTTTTTGGCATTACATGAACTATACTGAAGGTGGGTTTTCACTGAGTTTGAGAAGACATAGTCTTTACACTCGTGCTCGTGGAGCTTACAACGTGGCTCGTCACTTTGTAGTTGATAAGGGAATGAATTATGCGCTTGGTGACAAGTGGGGACAGATAAAAGCGGACATGGCTCAAAAACGAGCTCAAGCGGTTTTGGTATAAAGGAAAGCAAGATAGAAGTTTTCTCTTTAATGCAGATACCCGATCGCAAGAAACCCTGTCTGCCAACCAGGCAGATTAGGTCTTCGTAAATTAATCAGCAATCCAAAACGCCTAAAGTTTAAACTCAAATTTCAATTTCACTCAGGATGCAGTAAACGTAATTGAGCTTGAACTTGAGTTTGAACTTCCCTGTTGTCAGTCCCCTCTCTCCAATCCTCACCCCATAATTACAAAATAATCCTCCTCATACTATTTAGTAGCCGTTTTTGAATTTTGAACCTGTATATTTGCAACGCCTGATCAATCAGGTTCAAAATTCAAAACACAAATTGACACATGAGAATATTATTAACTGGGGCCGATGGAATGCTAGGTAGCAACCTCACGAGAGAACTACTTGATCGTGGACACCAAGTCCGTGCCTTCCTCTTACCCAATAGCCCAGCTAAAACACTCGCCGGACTAGATATCGAAATTACGTACGGTAATATCCTCAAGCAAGAGCAATTGGTCAGCGCAGCAAAAGGCTGTGACGCCATTATCCATACCGCAGCCAATACCAGTATTTGGCCCAACCG
>CALGLS010000472.1 GCA_937959375.1 uncultured Saprospiraceae bacterium | reverse complement strand
GCTGGAACGATTTTTTAAAGGAAGCTAGAATAGAATTATAAGTTTCCAGTGAGGGGTGAATGCCATAATAAAGTGACTACTGAAGTCGAGTTTTTGTTAATCACAACAATTCGTCATTTAGTAGTCACTTTGTTTTTAGTTAGGCTTTTGCCTAAAAGCATACGAATAGTAGCTGGTTTAATGGGAGTATCCTACTCTTTTAACAGTTTCCTCGAATATTTGCCTTATCTTCATTGGAGTTGATTTTTTAACCCATCTCGCAATCGTTTTGCAGCTTGCCTGACCAACCGGACAGGTTTTTCAATAACTTCCAGAATAAAAACAATCACGAGGCAACTATTCACTCCCGATTCGCATAAGTTATTTAGCGTACTGTCCCAACCGAATTCCTTCATCTCTGCTGTCGAAAAACTAAATACAATGAACCATCGCCTCCTTCCTTTTCTGTTGTTTCTGCTTCTATGTTGCTTCGATAGTTCTGCACAATTATTATTACAAAACGGTGATTTTGAGACAGCTAGTACTAATCCAACCGGAGGAAACCAAGTGAATTTGGCAACGCCTTGGAATCAACTCATTTTTACACCAGACTTTTTAATGACAGGTTTTTTTGAAGAAAACTTTTGGGCGGCACAGATAGGAGGAGCTAACAGTGGTGCTGGATACGCAGGATTGTATGCATCGTTTGGAGGACCTCAAGGATGGTTTGCAGAAGCCATTGGTCAAGACATTAGCGCTACACCTATTCAGGATGGCGAAACCTATGAAGTCTCCTTTGTAGGAAAAATGAGTACCAACTCTTTGTATGAAGATTGTGGCGGCTTGGAACTATATGGTTTCGAAAATCCACCAACGCCAATTACAGGGAAGGATCATGTCAGTGCTTTTCCTGGCGCTGTTTTATTATGGACATCCAATGCTATTGGTGATGTGAATTGGGAATTATTTGAAGGCTCATTCACCGCTTCAGGTAACTTCAATTATTTAGCAGTGACTTTAGAACAGCCCGATGATTGCCAACAGTATTCCTTCTACGATGATCTAGTGATTACAGGTGGGAACTTTGTGGTCAATGAGATTTGTGATAACGGCATTGATGACGACGATGATGGTTTAGTGGATTACTTCGACCCAGACTGTCCCTGTCTTGATACAGAAATCTGTGGCAACCCATATTACAATACCTGTGTACAAGAATGTTCACCAAGTACGTCTAGTAATGACTTTACAATGGAAGGTCAAAATACAGGTATAACGGTTAATGGACTGTACAACATAATGGTAGTGGCAGATGTAAATGGAGACTGTTCACCAGATATGATAACACTCACGGATTATACCACATTAGGCGTCATTGATGGTCCAACTGCCTCTGTTTTATATGAATCGGAGGCGGACGGTTATTTCGGATACCTTTGTACTGCTGATACTGATCTTGATGGGATGTCGGAGATATTTGTAATTTATAAAACAGATACGGACGATGATTTTTTTATGTCGCGTTTTGATTATAATCCTACTATTAATAACATTGAATTAACGTGGGTTTCTAATCTCCCAATTGATGAACTTCCTTCTGATTTTGTCATAGCAGAGATGATACCTATGATTGCTGATTTTAATCAGGATGGTCGTCCTGAAGTATTTATAGGAAATCAAATATTCGATTCTGAAACAGGAGTTGAATTGGTGAAAATGGGAGATTTGTATAATAGAGGAGGAGCACGGCAGCCTAATCCCAACTATTCAATTCCCAAGGTATATGGTATTAAGAACTCCGCAGTTGCAGTAGATATTTTGGATGACAATAGTTGTGTTGATTGTGAAGGTTTAGAACTAGTGGCAGGTAACCAAGTTTTTTCTGTTGATATCCAATCTTATACAAATCCGAATTTAAATTCAATGGAAATTGCAAGGGAGCTACCAGGGTTTGAGGATGGGGTGACAGCTATTGTTGATTTTGATCAGGACGGAGATCTTGACGTTGTTGTATCTGATTTTAACGGAGAATATCTTCAATGGAATGGTCGCGTTTATATATGGGATCCTCAGTCGATCTCACTCATAGGAGAACCTGTTGTTTTCGAAATTGAGGGAGTGCTTACTAGTATTCCAGGAGTAGCTGATGTGGATGGCGACGGAAGTCCAGAAATCATAATCAATACAAAAGAGTTTATGATTTTTGAAGACTATGCAACAGGTGGAGGAGCGAATTGGGGAGCTGACTTCTCAACAGTTATTCGAGCTCAATGGCTAACGGATGATCATGGAGCAGGCTTCGCCATGTTTGACTTCAATGGGGATGGTACAACAGAAATAGTGGCTCGTAATAATGACTACATGATTGTTTTAGATGGTGATTTGAATATACTTGCAGAGGTACCCGTGAAAGCTTTCACTGCAGCTGAAGCGCCAATAATTGTAGATATTGATGGTGATAATCAGGCAGAGATCGTTACTTGGTTTGCCGATGATTTTGATAACTCTTATAATCATGAAATACGCATATTCGACTCCGCAGGACTTCCATGGTCGAACAGCCGAAAAGTCTGGAATCAGTATAGCGCCTTTAATGTAAATATAAACGAAGATGGTACCATTCCAATAGAACAACAAGCGCATCATTTGGTAGGTCAAAATGGGGAGCTCAATAACTTCAATGAGCAATATGCCATACCTGAGGGAAACTTTACATCTACGGTTGATTTGGGGAATGACCTAACTTCCTGTGCTGGCTCAGTACTTAGTTTCAATGCGACAGGATTCGATAATTATAATTGGACTACGAGCTTAGGTCAAACTTGTGATACTTGCACGAATTTTATTTTGGAAGTTGTTGAAAATGTAGAAATAATTTTAGTTGCAAATACAACAGAAGGCTGTACGGCTACTGATACGATTAATGTTACAGTGAGTGATCTTGCCACATCGAATACTGCATACCTTTGCCAAGGAGAATCCTTGATCATCGATAATCAAGAGATATTTTCAGATACAGTTCTTACTGAAAGTTTAATTTCAACCTTAGGTTGTGATTCATTGCATACGACTACCGTTATTTTGTTGGATACCTTTTACA
>CALGLS010000471.1 GCA_937959375.1 uncultured Saprospiraceae bacterium | reverse complement strand
ATAGACTCAATTACTTAGCGTTTTATTCTTTCGGAACTTAATTGTTATCAATTATTTAATACTTTGTAATATAAGTTATTTAAGATTTTGAATAGATTGTTTTTTGTGAGTTCGAAGTCAAATTTTTTAAGAATAGCCTTAGCTATTTGAGGAAAATTTGATGAAGTAATCGCGAAAAACCTGCCTGCCGGCAAAGGCAGGGAAGGATTCAAAAATTAAAGAAATTTATGTTACAAAGTACTTATCTCCAAATACGTCTGACTTAAGTTTTATAATACGTTTAAAATTCTAACCGATTCAATTCGCAAATTATTTTTAAAATCAAACCCTAATTCAAATGAAAAGAATTACCAGCCTTATGCTAGGCGCTCTGTTTCTCTGTCTTTTTGCAGTTAACATGCAGGCGCAAAAGCTAGTCGAAGATGTTAAAATATCTTCTGAAAATGCCACCTTCAAAATGGTTGATCAAACGCCACAATCGTATTTTCTCGAAGTTGTTGGCCCACATAATTACTATTGGAAAGATGAGATTAACGACGTCAAATCAATCAGTCTTTCTAACCTGAATGCTAAGGGTGAAAAGTTCGACGATGGTGCATACAAGCTACAAGTAACACCAATACTGAAACTTACAGCAGAGCAAAAAGCTGCTCTCCAAGAAATCAGAAATGATGAAAGTGCAATGATGGCTTATCGCAAAGAAAATAATTTACCTGCTCAAGTTAATGTCTACAACATTAATTTTAGAATCCAAAACGGCAAGTTTGTAACACCTGATCAAAAAGAAGCAAAGTTATCAGTGCCTAGTGGCTCTTCTGCTTGGGTACAAGATCATCCTGCTTTATATGCTTCTCTAAATCCTGTTGGAATTGATTATGGCAAACCAGTACAAACTTCTGATAAGCGTAGTTATGCAACAGATAATTCGCTTATGAACGAAGAGGCTCAAGTTTTTACACAGGATGTTGTAGTGCAAGGAAGTTTATGTGTTGGAATAGATTGTACAACTTCAGAAAGTTTTGGTTTTGATACACAAAGATTCAAAGAAAATAACCTTCGTATTCACTTTAATGATACGAGTAACTCTGCTAGTTTTCCAGGAAATGACTGGAGAATTTCGATTAACAGTTCAGATAATGGTGGTGCCAATTATTTTGCAATTGAAGATGTTGATGGAGGGAAAACACCATTTAGAATTGAAGCAGGAGCTCCCACTAATACCTTATACGTAGAAGAAGATGGTGATGTAGGAATTAAAACGGCCAACCCTGTTGTAGATTTACACATGGTAGAAGGAAATACACCAACAACTCGATTGGAGCAAGATGGATCAGATGGTTTTACTCCTCAAACATGGGACATTGCGGGCAATGAAGCCAACTTCTTTATACGTGATGTGACCAATGGCTCTAAACTTGTGTTCAGAATCAAACCAGGTGCTCCGGAAGACGCGATCTTTATTGCTGCTAATGGTAATACTGGATTTGGAACGGATACTCCTTCAAGTAGTGCACATCTAAGAAGAACTGATGGAACAACAAATTTATTTATTCAGGAAGCTTCAGGTACCTCATCTAACAGAACTTTATTGACACTAGAAAACAATGGTGGTAACAGAATTCAATTTAATAACACTGATGCTGCAGATGCCTCTGAGTACACATTTGGATTGAATAATAAAGGTTTGCTTATCGCTTCTCGAATTGGAGTTGCTGGTACAGCGTTCTCTATTAATGCTGATAATAATGTTGGAATAAAAACGACGACCCCAAGCTTCGAACTTGAAGTAAACGGAAATGCTGCAAAAGTAGGTGGCGGAATCTGGGAAACTGCTTCTGATAGAAAGCTGAAAACTAACATTGAAGAGTACACGGATGGCTTAGACGCCTTACTTAAAATTCGCCCAGTTCGTTACGAATTTAACGGGAAGCAAGGATTGGTAACTGGTAAGAAATTCGTAGGTATCATCGCTCAAGAAATGCAAGAGGTAGCTCCTTACATGATTAATGAAACAGTTTATACTGACGAAGAGGGTAACAAATCGAACTACCTTTCTTACGATGGATCTGCATTGACTTACATGTTGATCAACTCGGTAAAAACACAAAATGATAAGATTGAACAGCAAGCTCAAGAAATCAGAGATTTAAAAGCACAGCTAAGCAAAGTAGACCAACTTCAAAAAGAAGTAGCGCAACTCGCTGAACTTGTAAAGCAAAATGCTAATAACTCAACTGGAACTTCTGATTCTTCAGATAAGTAAGATTCAGAAGAACCTCTTCAATCTAATTTTTAATTAATAAAAAAAATACAAAATGAAATATATAAAATTCATGTTCGTCCTCTTGCTTCACTTTACTTTGCTTCAGGTAACTGTCGCACAAAGTGCAGACACAGGTAACAACGGTAGAGCAAACGATGCTACGCCGACTACTACAACTACGGCTGATGAAGCGGCAACTACAAACGCTGCTCAAGATGAATTTAGGAAGAGAGGTCACGATTTTGATGATCCAAACGCAGAGATAAATGAAGATCAAGCAGATATGACCTTCCCCGCTGAAGTGGAAGAATTACGCGATGAAATGAGCGCTGCTGGTTATGTCAACAATAAAGACATTCAAAACAGATTAATAGCGCTAGAGTCAGAATTAAATGAACTACGTACTTACAACGAAATGCTACGCCTAGAAAACCGCAGCATCCGCAGAAGCCTTGGCAACTGCTGTTCAGAAGTAAAAGATGGCATGACTGCCGCTGACGCATACCTCTTGCAAAGCGCACCAAACCCATTCAATGCTTCAGCAGAAATCCAATACTTCATTCCAGCTGACCTAGAAAATGCAACAATAGAAGTACGTGATCTAAAAGGAGTGCTAATTCAAAACTTCAACCTAACTGAAAGTGGTATAGGAAAAGTAACTGTAAACGGACAAAACGTATCCGACGGTACCTACCTATACTCTCTAGTAATTGAAGGAGAGATCATAGATTCCAAAGTAATGATCCTAACGAAATAACTAATAAAAAGAAGTCATAGACTTCGAATAACAACAAATAAAAACAGCGCAAAGTACCTCCACAAAGACCCAAGTCCCAAGGCTCATCCCTCATGACCTAAGTCCCCAGAAGTACTTTGCGCCATTTAAAACCCCTACGGGGTTACCCACGATTAACCCCTGATAAAATAAGGGGAGTCCCAAGAAGATGAATACCAAATACATCCTCCAAACCCTACTACTAACACTGGCCCTCCTAAAGGCCCCAACAATACACGCCCAACAAGCAACCAACTGCCAACCCATCATCCAACAAATAGGACAACTA
Source organism: uncultured Saprospiraceae bacterium (assembly GCA_937959375.1). GTDB lineage: Bacteria > Bacteroidota > Bacteroidia > Chitinophagales > Saprospiraceae > CALGLS01. Next base: position 8,253 of record CALGLS010000471.1, on the reverse strand, counting down.
GAAAGCAAAAAAGATCCGAAATGTCATGCCACAGCATCACGTCTAGAAGACTTCCTCTACGGAACTCCCCTAAACTTCGAAGCCAGAAGCCAACGAATGACATTTCAAAAAGACCTAGTCAAAAAACTCTGGATAGACTATACCAAAGCAAGGAACAACAAAAACGAAAAACTAGATGATCTAGCGCTATTTAAAAAAATAGAAAGCAACTTTCTCAATTATCAACAAACTGAAGAAGGAATAAATATCAACTTCGCCACCAACCAAAAGCTATTCATCACCCAAAGAGATTATCGACAATACAGCTCCATCGCCTATGCCTTTAGAGCCATTCTTTCGGTGCAACAATCCTTCCTTTTTCAATCAGAAACACTAGCAAGTTTAGATAAAGAAGTGATGACTTACTTCAAAAAAAGTATTGACCTATCGGTGATCGCTTTATTGCAAGGAGCAGATGAATTGGCTAGAAAAGAAAACAAATTTCAAATAGAAGAACAACACATCAAAGCTACCATAAAAACATTGTTCAACGACTTAAAAGTGGAACCAGCTATTGCGAAAAGCAACAATGCAAAACCAATCGATCAGCGAGCAATAATCTATGCGCTCATCAATCAAAAATTGACGGCTTATGAAAAGTACAACCAAATTAATCAAGCTGTTTTTCTTAGAAATATCCAAGTCTATTTCTCAAAAATACTTTGGCCAACAGACCCACAAAAAAATAAACAGCTCGTCAACTTCTACACCGAATTTATGGCTCAATTCACAGGGGATATGCTGGGGACTGCTGAGCAATATGCCTTGCGGCAAAACAAAAAAAATATCGAATACAAAGAAGTTTATCAAGCTGTTCAGGCTTACCTGCCACATACCATCAATCAATTTGAAGACGTAACTTATTTTCCTAATCTAGATCCTGAAAATAGAATTACAATAGAAGCTTATGACCTAGATGCTTTTCGCGACAGTGGCCTACACTGGAAATATTTAAAATACGCCTTGGATGATCGAAAAACAGATTTGACTGCAAGTCCAGATGCCTTCGCATTAGAAATGCTAGTGGAAGGTGTAGCTCAGTTTGCGGTTATTGTATTTCGCATGGCTGGCATAGATGCCAAAGCGCGAGGGGATGGAATGATGGAAGTGAAACATGTGGAAAATGCACTCAGACAATTTCAACAAAAATTAAACGAACATGCAACAGCTCCAGCCTATATCAGTAAATCTGAAATAGTATCAACGCTATCTAATAACAATGAAAATACTAGAACAGTGTTTGAAGATGTTTCTAACCAAATGAACTTGAATTTTGAACATCGAAATTCAGATTGGCTAAGCAGATTAATTAGAGCTTGCGTGATCAAAGAAAATGAAAACGAAAATGTAGCACGACTATCCATCCCTCCAGCATTTGGTGGGGGAGGAGTAGCTGCTGAAGATATTGACAATGATGGTTTCGCTGACGTACTGATGCTAGGCGGACGTGGTAACCGACTTTACAAAAATATAAACGGAAAAAAACTCGAAGATATAACCGTAGAATCAGGTCTCGATTGGAAACGCCCAGACGGAAACTACGGAGAAACTCGCCAACCCATCATCCTAGATTTTGATAATGACGGCTGGCAAGACATCTTCATTTCTTATGCTAACGACAAGCATCGCATCTACCGCAACAAAGGAGACGGAACGTTTGAAGACATGACCAATAAAGCCAAACTCGGTGGGGAAGAAATGGTAGGTGGTCCTGCGACTTCTATCGACTTTGATAAAGATGGTTTGGCCGATATTTACATTGGTTATTTTGGAAATTACCTAAAAGGAGAACTTCCAACATTAAAACGACATAACACCAACGGAGGCAAAAATAAATTGTTCAGAAACCTAGGGAATTTCGTTTTCGAAGAAGTATCACAAGGTTCTGGTTTAGAAAACTCTGGTTGGACACAAGCTGTTGGACACGCTGACATCAACAGAGATGGCTGGCAAGATATTATTGTTGGAAATGATTTTGGAACTAACTCTTATTACCTCAATAATCAAGATGGAACTTTTACGGATGCAAGTAGTTCCTTGTCTACCAACAAACCTTCCTACACCATGAATATTGGAATCAGTGATTTAAATCAAGATCAATATCCTGATTTTTACATTTCCAATATTGTAGTGATGGAAAAAGATGACAAGTACGTCATGCCAAACGAAGATACCCAAGCACACTTCGATCCTGCTTCTCTAGGTACCATGCGCGTAGTCGAAGCCAATGATTTATTTATTTCTTCACAAGACGAAAAGGGACAACTTACTTTTGAAAAATCAACTGCCATTGGTCGCGGTTATTCCTCTACGGGTTGGTCTTGGGACGCCGACTTTTTTGACTATGACAATGACGGTGATGACGATCTATATTGCCTTACCGGAATGAACCAGTACAGCGTCTACGGTACCTCCAATGAATACTACGCTAGCCTTGATGGAGAATCAACAGGAGAAGTTGTTTACGCATCAAGTAATTCCGAATCAAACATTCTCTTTAAAAACGAAAACGGAATATTAGAAGTAGTGAATAGTTCTGGTGGTTTAGACTATTCTGGAACCTCACGGTCTGCTGCTTTTTTTGATATGGACAATGACGGTGATCAAGATGTAATTGTCAATGACTATCAGGATAAGGCAAGGCTCTTTGAAAATAAATCAGAACAGTTATCTAATAACTGGATAGCAATAAAATTAATTGGTGATCCATCTCAAAATATGACAAAAGATGCAGTAGGCGCAAGTGTAACAATACAAACACAAGATGGGCAAAAGAAGTGGAAAGAAGTTTATAGCACCACAGGATATTTATCGGTTCACCCTAAAATGATTTATTTCGGATTAGGAAACACGAATGCTTGCAACTTAGAAATTAAATGGCCAAATGGGCAAACTCAATTAATTGAAAACCTTGAAATTAATAAACAACATTTGATCAATTATAAAAAATAAAAAGGATCATTGAGTCCCAACGTTTGAAAAACGTTTTGGGATCGGTAAGCCCAGTAAGGTTTCTTAAGTGAGTCCGTGACTTGAATACCCAAAATAGGGTAGGCCAAATAAGAGTCATTAATACGATTGAATTTTATTTTTTTCAAAATACTGTCTTAAATCAGATTTCTGAAAAATTAAGCGTGTTTTATAGTTAAAATGCGCCAATAATCGTAAGAAATTGTAACTATCAGAGCTATTTTTTTTACCTTTATAGTCTCCCACTAACTGCCTTAAACTGATGCTCATTTTTTATGAGTAACCAAAAAACCAAGTTGAAAAACACATCTTTCTAAAACGTATTCCATTTTACGTTTTTCAACTCCAAAGCATTAAGATTAAATTCCTTCAGTCTATTGAAATATGACTTTTAGGAGTCTTATCTATTCGCATGTTTTTTTATAAAAAAGATTCATCAATCGGACTCATTAAACAAGAATAATCTGAAATGTTAGCTCGTTCGCGAATAAAGCTTTTATGCAAGAAGTTTTATCCAAACCAATATTTAAATGAACAACCATTCAAACCAAAAAATATTATGAAAAAAATTTTATTACTCTTTTTACTGGCTGGCCTTTTTTCAGTCAATGTAAATGCGCAAGGCACTGTCCTTGCACCTGGAGATGTTGCAATTGTTCAGTATCAATCTGATACACCTGATGCCTTTGCATTTGTTACTTTTGTAGATTTAGTTGCTGGGACTACTATTTACTTTACAGATTGTGGAGCTACACCTGGTACTGGTACTTTTCTTAATCCTTGTACTGAAGGAGCTAAGAAATATATTGTAGGGCCATCAGGTGCTACAGCAGGAGATATGTTTTTTTTTGAAGATGGGGGAGGAGACCCTCTATTTACAACGCATACAGATGCTGGAATATTAGGTAGCTTTGCTTTGGGAACAACTGGCGACCAAATTTTAGTTTTTCAAGATACAGACGGTACCGGAGGTACAGACCCTATTTTGAATCCTACTTTTCTTTTTGCTATAAATGGAGCTTCTACAGGGTGGACAGGAGATCCATCAACTAGTAGTAGCCATACTAGCTTACCTACTGGTCTTGTTGATGGTACTACAGCTATAGCTGTAGGGGCAGGTTCTGGACCTTCTGATGAAGTAGATAATAGTGTATTTAATACTCTAGGAATGCCTTTTGCAACTGTTGCAGCGGCCAAAGCAGCTATATTAAATACAGCGAATTGGTTTCCTGCTGGTGATGATTCAGAAGTAACTTATGCAGGCTATGTAGCCGCTTTAATAGCCCAAGGCAATTTATTGGGTTCTGCGATCGTCTGTCCAACAGTCGGAGCAGTATCTCCTAGTGAAACTTCAGTTTGCGTAAATGACCCTTTCAATATCACTGCAACAGGATTAATTACCATGGATGGAACCTCCAACATGGAACAAGATTTCGGTATCGAATTCAAGTTTTTTGGAAGCGCTACTGCCGACCCTTATACTGGTGGAACTTCATTAGGTACAGTACCTTTTGGAAGTCTAACAGGTGGTAATACAACCGCAGCTCTTGTTGGTGCATCTATTCCTTTTGTAGATCCAACAGGATTTATATATGCCGTTTTATCCCCTACACCAACGGATGGCACCTGTCGCCCTTCAGCAGTGACAACTATTTCTTCTCAAAGTGCGCCTTCAATAGATGTAACCTTACCAGAAACCTATTGCCTCGATGAGGGAATTGTTACGAATGCTGGCCCATTAGTAGCTCCTACAGCGGCTTCAACAGTATTTTCTGGAGCAAATGTAATTGACAACGGAGACAATAACTCATTTACATTTGATGTACCTACAGCAGGTGCCGGTGTACATCCAGTTACAGTTACCCTTACTAATGCGAATAATTGTACTACAGTTGTTATCGTAAATGTAACAGTTATAGAAACAACAGCAACTCTTACAGCACCTGCCGACCTTTGCGTTAATGCAGGGGTACAAGCTAACCTTGGAGGAGGGACTCCCTCGCAAGGGACTATCACTGGAGATATGGGAGTTTATTCTGGTCCCGGTGTCTCTGATAATGGTAATGGAATGACTTATAATTTTGATCCAGCGACTGCTGGTGTAGGTACACATACTTTATTCTATGCTTATACAGATGAGAATGGTTGTACGGGGACTGGATCTGATATGGTTCAAGTTTTTGCAAGTCCAACTGTTACATTCACTGCACCTGCTGATGCTTGTGTTAATGATATTCCAGTGACGGCCTTAAACGGAGGAGGATCACCAGCTGGTGGAGTTTATTCTGGACCAGGTGTCACAGACAGTGGTGATGGAATGGGGTTCACTTTTGATCCCGGATCAGCTGGAGTAGGAGTGCATACAATTACTTATACAGTCGGAGCAGCAGGTTGTAGTGGATCTGCAATGGATGATATTGAAGTATTTGGTTTACCAACAACGACTATGACCACTTCAGCAGATTTTTGTGAAGATGCAGGTGTACAGACAAGTCTATCTGGTGGTACACCAACAGGTGGTATTTATTCCGGCACAGCCGTTACTGATGATGCTAATGGGATGACTTATACTTTTGACCCAGCAGCAGCAGGATCAGGTGTTCACACGGTATTTTATAATTTTACTGATACAAATGGCTGTACAGGATCTGGCTCTGATTTAGTAGAAGTTTTTGCTTTACCAACTATTGAATTTACAGCACTCCCTGACCTTTGCTTAAACGATCCAATTGTACCTGGACAAGGCGGAGCAACACCTTTTGGAGGTGTTTACATGGGACCGGGAGTTACCGATGACGCGAATGGTTTTACTTACGAATTCGATCCAGCTGCCGCAGGAGTAGGAGTACACACCCTATCGTATCAATTTACAGATACTAATGGATGTACCGGTACTGGTACCGACATGGTAGAGGTTTTTGATATTCCTAACCCTATGTTTTCTGCACCCGCTGATCTTTGTATATCAGCAGGTGTTCAATTAGGACTCGGAGGAGGAACTCCAATGGGCGGTGTATATTCGGGCTCAGGTGTAGTCGATGGAGGAGATGGAATGACTTATAATTTTGATCCAGCCGCCGCTGGAGTTGGAACGCATACGATTACATATACAGTAGGTGCATCTGGATGTTCAAATTCCGCGATGGATGATATTGAAGTTTTTGCCATACCAACGATAGTTTATAGTGCTCCCGATGATCTTTGTATTGATGCAGATGAGTTAGTTGATATCGGAGGTGGAACCCCAATGGGTGGTATGTATGTGGGCCCAGGTGTGACTGATGATGCCAATGGAATGACCTATGATTTTGACCCAGCAGTAGCAGGTGTCGGAACACATGTGCTAATTTATTTTTTCACAGATACAAATGGTTGCACGGGGAGTGGCTCTGATTTGGTAGAAGTTTTCGCTTTACCTGTTGTTACACTAGACGACCCCGGAGACTTTTGTTTAGATGCTGGAAATATTAAAAACCTGAGTGGTGGCGCTCCTCTATGTGGACCACCTCCTTTCGCAGGAGCTGAAATTTGTGAGTACGCTGGTCCTGGTGTAACGGATAATGGAAATGGAACTTATGATTTTAATACAATGGATGCAGGAGTTGGAGTTCATGAGTTGACTTATACATTTACAGATATGAACGGTTGTTCGAATACCGCTTCTGTCTTTGTAGAAGTATTTGCACTCCCAGTAGTAACATTTACCGCACCAACCCCTGATGTATGTATTTCTGATCCAGTTCAGACCGGACTAGGTGGTGGAATGCCTGTAGGCGGTGTTTATTCCGGTACAGGTGTATCCGATGATGGCAATGGCATGACCTTTAGTTTTGATCCTACAGCTTCAGCTCCTGCTGGTGGCAACGTCCCTGTTATTTATACTTTTACAGATGCAAATGGTTGTACTGGTAGTGTAACAGACTATATTTATGTTAACCCAATTTGTTGCATGTTAATGGTGACTTGTCCTACTGGACCAGTTAATTTATCATGCATAGAAGAAGTACCTGCCTTAGCAGATGCAGCAGCTATTTTGGCTGAATTTACAGCGCAAGGTGGTACGGTTGATGGAAGTTGTAATCCTGTTGTTATTACTTTTGCAGATACAGATGATGCTGGACCGGGGTGTGTTGCTGCAGCAAGAACCATTACTCGAACCTTCACAGTTACTGATCCAATAACTGGAGAAACGGAAGACTGTCCTATAGATTATGTAGTCGTTGATGCGACACCTCCAGTAATTACTTGCCCTGCAAACGTAACGGTGGGCTGCACTGATAGCACCGACCCTGCAGATACGGGAATGGCTACAGCTACAGACAACTGCTCAGTTGGCGGCGCTCTAGCGATTACATTCGTTGATGCCAGTACGCCAGATGTCTGTGCTGAGTATGTTATTTCAAGAACTTGGACAGCAACAGATGCTTGCGGAAACACAGCTGCTTGTTCGCAGTTGATTACAGTAGAAGGCCCAGCTGGACCAACCATTACGTGTCCTGCTGATGTAATAACTGCATGTGATGCATCTACCGATCCAGCAGATACAGGAATGGCAACAGGGACCGCAGATTGTAATCTAGGTTTCAACATTACTTTTGTGGATCTTACTACACAAGGTATGGGTTGTGCTCAAAATGAATATGTAATTACACGAACTTGGACGAATACTGATGCCTGTGGAACGACGGCTGTTTGCACACAAACAATAACGGTCGAAGACAATACTCCACCAGTAATTACTTGTCCTGCAAACTTAACGGTTGGTTGTATTGACAGTACCGATCCTATGGATACAGGCGAAGCTACTGCTACAGACAACTGTGGTGGTGGCGCTGCTCCAGCACCATCGGTATGGATTAATGAATTTCATTATGACAACGCTGGAACAGATGCAGGTGAATTTGTAGAAGTAGCAGGAACTGCTGGTTTTGATTTATCTACTTGCGAAATTATTTTATATAACGGTAGCAATGGTACCAGTTATAACACCATATCATTATCCGGAACTATAGATGATGAAGGAATGGGCTTTGGAGCAGTAAGCTTTTTGCAATCTGGACTTCAAAATGGCGCACCAGATGGTTTAGCATTAGTTTGTGGAGGTGTAGTTATAGAATTCTTAAGTTATGAAGGAACAATTACGGCAACCAACGGCCCTGCTTCTGGAATGACTTCTGTAGATGTCGGAGTATCTGAAACAAGTGGAACTCCTGCAGGTCAATCTTTACAACTAGAAGGTTCAGG
>CALGLS010000470.1 GCA_937959375.1 uncultured Saprospiraceae bacterium | reverse complement strand
GAGTTTTCACGCGAACGTAGTGGTGTATAGATGAGACGCTGAGTTTGTTTTGCTTGCGCAAAACTAGAGAACGGAGAGGTTTTACGTATATTGATTGCTGTGGAATAAAATAGAGTACAGTCGAGTGAATTGAACTTGAATTTGAGCTTTGAACTTGAATTTCTAAAACTTTTATACCTCAAAATAACGTCAAATAAAAATCAATAGAATCATGAAAAAATTAAACCCGGCTTTACAGCAATTTCAAGATCATTATGCAAAGCGTTTTACGAAAGTTGATGGAAAGTCAGTTAGTAATAAGAATGGAATTAAGGAAACGTTTTGGGTGACTTCTTCGATGTTGAAAAAGGGAAATCATCCTCGGATTTATCATCATGGGAAGAAGACGAAGGATGTGATTGTGTTGTCACATGGCTTGTCGGATTCGCCTTATTATATGGATGCGGTGGCGCAGCGATTTTATAAGGAGGGATTGAATGTGGTGATGGCATTGTTGCCGGGGCATGGCTTGAAAGAACCGGATGCGGCGATGGAGGATCGGGGATTGGATACGAAATGGCGAGAGGAAATAGATGCTTGTATTGCTGTAGCGGAGCAGTTGGGAGAACGGATTTCGCTGGGAGGTTTTTCGGCGGGAGGAGCTTTGTGCTATAATGCAATTTTGCGAAAGCCTAGAAAAATCAAAGGTGGACTTTTCCTTTTCGCAGCAGCGATAGACGTAGTATTGGTGAAGAATATAGGACGAGTTTCTTTTTTGAGAACCATTACTAAGATCACGGATGGTAAAATTATTGGCGTTGGACGCAATCCATATAAGTATCCAACGTTTCCGAAATATGGGGCATTAGAGTTGGGGGATATCATTCGTGAAAACGAAGAACTGGGTGCTTCAAAGAAAATTAAACAACCTGTTTTTGCAGCACACTCCATTGAAGATAAAACAGCTACAGTTGAAGGAGTTCTCGATTTGGTAAAAAATAAATGTGTGAATGGAATTGCTTTTTTAATATCAGCGAATGTAGCTCATGGAGAGGTACCGCTTGCAAAAGATATTAAACTAGATACTAAGCAAACGGTTGGACCAAAGAAAATACCGAAGGCCAATCCAGACTTTGAGGCGATGATGGATAGTATGGCTCGATTTTTTAAGAATAGAGTTGGGTGATTGTCAACGAGCGTGTTGCACTAGTGATATCCTCATTTTGGCAGGGAATATGCCTATTTTGCCTCAGGCAATTTGTTAGAAAGACTATAAATAATGGTTACCTTAGAGGAGGCAAAGCGTCTCTATAGGTATTCGTTATGTTAAAGAATTTTTTAAAAAAGAGAAAACTATTTAAACTGAATTGAAATATGGACAATTTATTAAGATTACTCGGTATATTATTCATCGTTTTATTTTTGGCAGGTGTTTCCTGGTTAGCTTATGGCTCATATGAGTACATGAAAAACAAATCTCAGGAATCAAGTATTGAAAACAGCGAGGTTGGTGTTTCTGATTCGGAGCGTTTGGCTATGACTGAAGAGGCTGAGGATATGGATGACTTTGAAAATGATGAGGAGGAGGATGAGTTCCTTGAAGATGATGAAGATTTGTTGGAAGACGAGGAGGTAGATGAGTTACTAGAAGCGGATGCTGTTCTTGACGAAATAGAAAGTGTCGTTATGGAAGCTGAAGAGGCAACTGAAGCAGCTGCTTCAAATGTGAAAGATAAGGTAAGCTCAGCTGCTAATAATCTGGCAAGTGCAGGTTCTGCAACTTTGGATAAAGCAAAAGCTGGCGTAAGTGATGCAACTGAAAAGGCTAAAGCGGGAATCAGTAGTGCTGCTACTCAGGCAAAGGCTGGTGTAGAAGCGGCTGCAGACAAGGCGAAGGCTGGTGTAAGTGAGTTTACTGAAAAGTCCGCTAAGACTAGCAGTAAGGCTGAAAGAAAAGATATTCCTACAAATTATGACAAGCCAGTTAACCTAAGTCCTAAAGATCTCTACTTTGTGATTACAGGTTCATTTACCATTGCTGAAAATGCAGAGAAGGAAGTAAAAGCAATGCGTAAGAAAGGTTATGATAAAGCGGAGACGATCCAGTTTTCGTCTACTAAATATTTATCTGTGTGCGTTGGTCGTTTTGATAAAAGAGCTGATGCAAATAGAATGGCAGCTAAACTTAAGAACGATTCGAAGATTGATGCTTATGTGCATAAACGTCGTTTGAAGTAGTTGTGTGAGACCATTTCGTTTGCGGACGGTCTGTGAGACTTTCCCGTTATGATAAATTAGATATTTTGGAGGAATCCCGAATTTGCAATTAAGCAGGTTCGGGATTTTTTATTGAGGTAGTTATGCTTTCTTAACAAGTATGTGCTTGAGTGGACCGATGGGGTAGTAATTCAAACGCTTTCAGTCTCAATCTCAATTTCTTCAAGTCGGACTTTTGATTTCTCCCTGAACATTGGCACTCGATTCAGACAGCAAAACATATTAAGATGGAATGATATTTGATATGTTTTTCATATAGGAAAAATAAATATTTAACACTTAGTCCGTAACATAAAACTGCCTTTTCCGAATAATGAGCATATGCTAGTGGCAGAATATCTCTAGCAAACACACAGAGAACCATTTAATAACATATCAAACACTTATTATGAAAAAGCCCATTATCTCTTTACCTGCCGTAATGATCACCAGTCTTGTCTTAATTCTGATGGCACTTGTTACCATTCAATTTACTCAAACAGATACAGATTTTATGGCTGATATGATGATTGATGAGTCAAAGGTAAATTTACCTGGCCCAAATAGCCGATCAGCAGAAGAGGCAGAAGAAGCATTTGAAAGTGATTTAAATCAAGGAAAAATAGTCTTTTTAAAGGAAGATATCGATGGAGAAGTAGAAGAAGCATCTGTAGAGTTGACTTCTTACGAAGAGGAGCAACCAGTGAATGATCTAACAGAAGATGAAGCATTTATGAGAGAGATGACTAAGACAGAGTCGCTTTCTAGTAAAAATGGTACCGATAATTACTTAGTAATTGCAGGTACTTATACTGATGACATGGTTGTTTTAAGCAAGCAAGCACAGTATTTAAATAAAGGATATTCAGCGGAAATCATCCAGTTTGAAGACGCTGAAGCAAAGAATATATGTATGGGCCGTTATACAGATGTTTCTGAGGCAGAAAACATTGCTAATGAGATAGAAACAAAACATGATATTAGCACATATGTTTATCATCAGGCAGCTCAAGGGCTGTAGTTGATAACTACAAACCCATATAAGAAACCATTTTAATCTTTCTTATTCTCGATAACGCAATCTAGTCATAGATTGCGTTTTTTATTTTTTCGCCTTATCTTTGGGCGTAACATACATCTGAGGTACGCTTCCTTAGATGAGAGAAAACAAAGAAGTAGGTTGAGAATAGAAGAATAATGATTTTTATGAATTTCAATCTTCATTTCTGAACAACTTCACAAAAAGAAAAACACTATGAAGAGCTTATTAAAATTTTTAGTCATGGCAGCGGTCCTTATTTTCGCTGGACTGTGGGTAATGACACTTGCAAAATCATGTAACAATTCGGGCAGTTCTGCGCTCAATAATGCAACTGATAAGGCTGGGAACTTGATCGCTGATGGTGCTGATGCCGTGAAGGGTGGTGCTGGTGCAATTAAAGATGGTGTAGACGATCTAATCTCAGATGATGAAGACGATGACTTTGATGCTGAATTTGACGAAGATGGAGATGAGATACTTGATGATGAGGACGATGATGAAGATATGGACGACGATGAGGCTGACTTTGATGATGAGGAAGATGATACTGATGAAAATGTAAGAAAGAATACTGGTTCTAGTACATCATCATCTCGTTTAAGTAGCGAATCTGCTTCTTCAGGAGTTGGTAACTACTTGGTCGTATCTGGTTCATTCCTTACGGAAGCAAATGCTAAAAAGGAAGTTCGACGATTGAAAAATCTAGGTTATAATAACGCGGAAGTAGTTGAATTTGACTTTTCGCAATACCACAGTGTTTGTGTTAAACGAACCAACAGTTTGTCAGAGGCAAGAGGTGTGAAAAATCAATTGATTAATAAGCACGGTGTTGATGATGCTTATGTCCATAAGAAACGGAAGAGTAAGCGGAATAGAGGCTAGGACGTAAAAAAGGGATTCGAAATTTTCGAATCCCTTTTTTTTGTGTTGGAGGTTGGAAGTTTTCCGTTGACGCGGCCCTTAGCTTAAAAGAGTACTTCCGTCTCTTCCTTTTCCGCTCCTCCCTTCTCCCGAATTCTTGGTTTGTATTTTGATACTAATCAACTATGATACAAATAGTCAAGCATTATTATACGCCAATTGGGGACTTTATTTACAAGCATAACGATACGTTTGAGCGAATTGGGGTGTTGGTAAATGTACTGTTGTGTTTGCTTTGTTTGACAATCTGGATGGCGCCTACCTTATTCTCTCCAGAGTTTATCTTTTCCACAATAGCTTTACTCGCTTTTGAATTTATTCTTTTACACTCAGCCTTGTTTATGGTTTTGAGTTATTGGTTGTTTATTCCCGTTTATTTTCTGTTTGCTTATGCCTTTAATAAAGCGTCTCCAGATAATTCAATCATGATTATTTATTTGTTGACGGTGTTGAATCGAGTTCGTTATATTTTTTCTACAAATTCGGATGAGCTACAAGGGAAAAGTGTCATTCGTGGTATTTACTATTTTTTCTATGCTTACTTTCCATTGATGTTGCTTGTGATTGTTTTAGAATTAATTGGTTTAATACCGGAATTGGGAATGGGGAAAGAGGTGTTAAAAGATATGGGATATAAGTATCTAGGACGATCAGATTTAGATCCACAAACCATGATGCTTTTTGGTGTGCTTTATTATTCAAGAACACTTTTATTGGAGCGTAAATGGAAAAAGACTTTAGAAAATGCGATGAATATTGTAGTCATTGGTAGAGGTATTATTAGTCAGAAAATTTCTAGAAGACTAACTGCATTTAGTCATAGGGTAACCATTGTTGTTGCAAATCCTATAGCAGCAAAAAAGGATGAAGTGCCTAATGAGTTTTCGAAGTCCTCTTTTTCAGAATGGATAAAAAAGAATAAGAGAATTAATTTGACTCGTTTTGATGAAATAGAATATGATACTGATTTGATTATTAATACAGAAGAGTCTGAGCTTGTAATAGAGGCGCTTAATGAGATTGGTATTGAAAAAACTAAGGAAGCTACGATTCTTGACCTCTCGAAAATCAACTATCTTTCTAACTACTTTCCTGAGGAGAAACCGATGGAACATTCAAGATCAGTAGGACATGATATTTTGACAAAATACCCTGAAAGCTCAGTTGTTGAGTTGACTACAAATCTAAGTTGCGAAGGATTGATAAAAGTTCCTTTCTTTGGAACACAAGGAGAGGTTCGTATAAAAAGTACAGATGCAACTGCTACTGATAAAGTAAAATTTATTCTCCAACAGTTTGGTTGGAAAGATATTGGGGGAGAAGTGAAGGAATGGGAACTTGGAAGTTTTCCACTAACTCATTAGCAAAATACTTCCAAGCTCCGACTTCTAATAACCTCTCCCTATCCCTTAACCACGCGCTTCATTGCCTGGCCGTTCTCCGTTTGTACACTAATGAAATAAACGCCAGTGCTCAGTTGAGAAAGATCAATTCGATCTTGATTATTTTCTAATGTTTGTTGTAGTAAAACTTGTCCCAATTCATTGATGACTTTTAACTCAGCGCTTCTGATATTCGATGCTGTATTTAGTTTAACCTGAACGAAATTATTGACAAGCGTTGGGTAAACTTGTAGCGAATTTTCTAATTCGTTTGGATGCTTTGTAGAAGTGAGATCTGATGTTGAGTAAACAAAGACAGTTCCATCTTCGGGATCTTTTTCTAAACTAGGAAGACCATTGTAAAGATCAAATATTTGTAGAATAGTTGCCTCGTGTGGTTCTCCAATGGCTCCATATGCAACATCAAAAGTTGTTTCATCATCCACGAAGTTTTCTGCAAAGAGGCAAGAAGGTCCTGAGTTGTCCTCGTGTACTAGTTCTGGGTTTAGAACAGAGTTGGGACCAAAGTGTATTTCAATATTATTAGAACCTTCGTAGAGGCGAAGTTGAAAATTTACGAAGTCATTGGTCGTTCCTAATTCATCCATCTCGTTGTAGAAACCAACGTTTTTCCACTCTAGGTGAAAAACCTGATTGCCAGGTGTTCCTTCTAGTTTATAGTTGATGGAAGAGAGTGACATGTCGCCGCCGTAACCTCGATCTATAATATCAGAAAAGTAAGGAATGAAATATAAAAATGGAGATGAAAGCTCGGTTGTTCCAACCAGTTGAGCGCCTACACCATAGAAATATAAGTTGGTATAGGTTTGTCCAAATAGTTCAATTTCAAATCCAATTTCTACTGCCATTTCTGGATCATCCCAAGCGATATCGCCAGTAAGGGAAGTTGCGCCTTCTAGGTCGGCATACATTTGATTTTCAACACTGAAAAAATAAGGAAATTCTTGAGCTTGTAGGTTGAGCGTTAAGCAGATGAGTAAGCATGTGCAAATGGTGTTTAGGTAATTCATAATTGAGTTTTTATAGCTATAAAAATTGTTTTGTGAATTTTAACGAGGATGTTAATGTGTTATTTCTGTGGTTAAATTTCTGTTTCAATACTATGACGCGCTAGGATAGGAGTTCCCCCTATTGAATGTTAGATTTTTTAGTGATTAGCTAGTTTGGAATTCACTTTAGCACATTTCATTAAAATTCTAAGCGATACTCAATAACTGGATAAAAACCCAGTTGATTCGTGATGTTTATTTCTTCTGTTCTTTGGTTGTAGCTTTGGCCAAATACATTTTCGTTGTTAAATAAATTTTGTAAGTCAACAGACCAAGATTGGCTAAGTCGTTTTAGGTTTTGACGAAAGGAAAGCTTTAAATCTGTACGGAAGTAATCATCAAATTGTTTGTTGAAAGCAGAACTGGTATTGAGAACTTCATCACCAGCAGCAATAGAAGCATCTAGATTAATAGGAGTGTATCTTCTACCTCCGGCCAACGTTATTTTTGTGTCAATTGAAATCGAATATTTGTCGTTAAACTTGAATTCTTTTCCAGTCAAAACATTGGCGATGTATCCATTATCAAAAGCGGTACTGTGGCTAACTCCATCGCTTCCTTTAAAGGTAGATTTAAAAACAGATAGGGTAGTCATCAAATAAAAGCCTTCACTAAATGTTCTTTCTAGTGTCAACTCGAAACCAAGGTTTTGTCCAGTGCCCTCGTTGATTAGACTGTCTTGGTCGGGTACATTAAAATCGGCGCCGAGGTTAATGGCTGAAAAATTAGAGGACTTAATTTCAACTGGAATGTCCGACAAACTTTGATAATAAACTTCTGATTTAACAGACCACTTTTTGGCGAAAGCCCAATTTACACCAATAACAGCTTGATCACTTTTTGTTAAATCCAGGTCTTTATTTGTTTCAATATAACTGCCATCTTGCAATTGCGTTTTTACTACATACAATTGATAGTCTTGAAGTTTGGAATGTCTTCCTAAGCCAAAACTCATACTTACTTTTGGATTGAAATCATATTTCAAATTGAAACGCGGTTCTATCACTCCTGTATTGTTCAAACTAAACTGTTGGCCAAAGGCACCTAAATTGAGGGTCAGTCGATCGTTGTGTTTGTATTGCCATTGAGCATAAGATTGAGTGAGAATGGAGTTGCCCTCAAAGTCTCTTAAGGTTCTAAAAGAGTTGATGTCGGCACGGGTACTATCAATGAAATTAAAGTTTAGTTGATTGATGGTTGCACCTAAAATGAGGCTGTGTTTTTTAGTGATTTTATTTTTATAATAATAAGCAAGCGCTAGGCGATCTTGATTGGAATTATCTCGATAAACAGGCGTTGCTTCAAAGGAAGGATTCAAGGTGTCGACCTCTATGTTTGTGCCAGCAGTAGAATAACTCAGACTAAGTTTTCCATAGGAATGATTATTAAAGTAGTGTTTGTTTGTCAAACCATAGACTTGCATGTTGCTTTTGTAATACAAGTTTTGATTGGAGTCTGAAAACAAATTCTGGCTTCCAGAAGATTCAGGATCAACTAAGAAATCAATCCCTGATTTTCCGGCAATACCGAAGAGTGAAAAGGTGCCCAATTTAGTGGTAGGCAAGTTGAGATGAAAACTTAAATCTTGATATCTTGGAATGGCGTCTCCTGTGCCAGTACCATCACCAGAGTTACCTCCTAACTTGCTAATAAGATCGATCACCGAATATCGATAGTTGACGAAAAAGCTGCCTCCTTTTTTGCCCAAGGGTCCTTCAAGCCCCGCTTCAAAACCATTGAAACTAATACCAAATAAACCTTCTATTTTATCTTTGTTCCCTTTACGCAAGCTCAGGTCAAAAACACCAGATAGTGCATTGCCGTAGACTGCCGGGAAGGCACCAGTCATGAAAATAGAGTTTGCCAATAAATTGTTATTCAACATACTAACTGGCCCACCTGTAGCGCCCAGCGCACCGAAATGACTTGGGTTTGGAATATCAATACCATTCATACGCCATAGTAAACCAGAGGGAGAATTACCACGTATGATGATGTCGTTCCGAGAGTCATCGTTTGCAGAAACACCTGCAAATCCTGCTGCCATACGAGCAACATCGCTTCTGCTTCCAGCAAATCGTGTTGCCTGTTCTGAATTAAATACTTGCACACTTACCGTACTTATTTCTGAAGCCTGCACATTTTGTTCTTGCACAGCAGTGACTTCTATATCAATAGAATAAAAATCCTCTTCCAATGAAAAGTCTTGAACAAATTCTTTACCGGTAGTAATCAAAAGACTTCCAGTAGATGTACTTTTGTAACCTACATAAGAACACCCCAGGCGATATCTTCCTACGGGCATGTTTTCAAATTTGTAATAACCATTGATGTCGGTAGAAGTTCCAATAGCGGGATCTGAGTCTAAAATGAAAATGTTGGCCCCTATCAGTGGCAGGCCGGTTGCTTGCTCGGTTACTTGACCTTTTATATTTTGGACTAGCTGCGTTTGTGCTTGTGTATATTGGAAAATACAAATGTAGAGTAGTGTGAGTAGATGTCTTTTATTCATAGCTCTGTTTTGTAGTTTTGTTTCTGTTGATAATTTAGTTTTTCAATGCTATGACGCTATGATTTTGAGTTTACCCCTATGGAATCAGTTAATATTTATGTTGTTGCTACTGGACATTTGCGGCGAAGCTGCCACTCCTTAAGGAGGCTGGGAGGTGCGAAAAAGGTAAAATGTCTAGTAGTTAATATTTGTATTGTTGCCTATTGACTAGTCGGCTGATGAAGGGGGATGGGAGTTGGCGAAACGTTTACAAAACTTTTAAAGTTTAGTAAACGTCTGATAAGCCTGAAAAGGGATCTACTTGATCTCCTTACCAATAAAGTAAAAGCATGGTTTTGTCTTTTTCGGAAAAGATGGTTTTATAAAGGCTCCATTGCTTGAATATTTAAAATAGATTCCTTTTAAATGTTTAGATTTTTTTGTGTCGAAAGTAATTCCTTTATTTCCCATTTCATCAAAATTTCGTAGCCATTCTAAACTTAGAATAACATCTGACTCCAAAACTATATTGTACTTTTCAAGGTCAACTGTTATGGTTCCTTTTTCTTGTTTTCTTTTGATGATGACATTTTCTGTTAGTAAATTATCTCCGACTTCACCCTCTTTAAATTGATAAATATTCACTCTGAATAAAAGACTATCTCCTTTGGCATGGTTCAGTACAAAATTGGCACTTTTGATATAGGTAGATTTTTTAATTTTAATAGCTGCACCTATTTGTGTACCTAATTGCGCGTTTCCAAATGCAACACCCTTTCCTCTTGTTTTATTTCTAACACCAAATATTTTTTCTTCTGCGTCAAGTTTATCTGCTTTGACTTCTACTAGTCCTAAATCATAATTTTTTGGACTTAGCTCTATTGTGTTGTTCTCAATATCTTTGGCTTTTATAGCTATCGTTTCATATCCAATAGAAGAGATGGTAATGAGATCCTCATTAGAATCTACTTTCAACTCATAGTTGCCATTCAAGTCACTTACAGTCCCTCGGGCAATATCGACGATTCCAATATTTACATAAGGTATTGCCTCCTTGGATGTAGCGTCTATTATTTTTCCTGTTATTGTTTGTGCATTAATCTGGATGCTTAAAAACAGGAATGCAAAAAATGGGATTAGTATTTTTTTTATGTTGAGTTTTTTCATCTTTATATTTTGTAAACAGTTATTAAATAACTGGTGCTAAATGATTTTATTTGGTTAGAATAAAGGGGGAGGAAACGTTTACTCATTCCGAACCTTGACCAAACGAAATCACTTAGAACCAAATAACTTCATACTCTAAGTTACAAATTAAAAATGAGCTTGATATTTTAGATGGAATAAAGAAAATGACACACTTTAGTCAACAATAGAGTATTTTCCGTTTTTATAATCTAACACCAGACTTTTACCTAGCATTTCAAAATACACGGATGAAAGAATAATGAGTACACTATTGTCTTCGCTTAATTCTTTTATTAGATTGATAAAAAGCAGGATCTTTCTTCGCGACCCATTTGACAAACTTTATCATTTCCTCACTCGCTCTTATTTTTTCAACGGTGTTGTATGATAGCTTTAATTCGAGTTCAGTAAAAGCAGAATGAATCTTTTGATGGCAGATATTGTGAATGAGAATCGTCTTGGAATGTTTTCCACCTTTTGACCTAGGGATGAGATGGTGTTTGGAGATATTTGTGGTGCCGAGTTCTCTATCGCAAATGAGGCAGGGATTATTTTCTTTCATTTCAGATCAATTCGTAATTCGTTTAGGTTTTAGTATTTGACCTTAAGTCAAATCTTATAGATTTGTAAACCTAATATTTTTAGAATTAGTTCAATCAACCAGCATTCTCCATCTTTTAAATACTAAAACTCGTATATAAAGCCAGTAGTCACTGTGAGAAAGTGTAACCAATTTTTTACGTAACCATCACCAGGGCCAGTAGGATTGGAACTAGTACCTACAGCGCCACCACCGAGGTATCTCAAGTTTAGGAAGGTGTTGACGGATGGCGTGACTTGATAACCAATTCGAGTACTTGCATCTAGTATTGCTCCTACAACTTCACTGTCAGAACCGTTTAGGTAACTGACCGGCGCATAGATGCCATCAGCTTCGAGTTCGAGATATAATCTTTCGTTAAGGTTGGCTCTTGTTCGCAATTTGAATGTAGGAACAATTCCGACATCAGCATTTCTTCTGAAAAGTGTTCCGTCTTGAGATTGAAAGGCGATGGTTGCATTTCGAATTTGAACAGTAAGTCCAAAGGCAAAATCGTACTTGTCATTGTTAGACAGGAACTCACGGAGATAGCTTATCCGATAAAAAGGAAAGTTGTATAAGAAATTTACACCAGTGCCTTGGGGGAATACTAACTCATCAATAACAAGGTCTCGTTCTAATAAAGCTTGTGATTCGATTCGCAATGGTTGGTAAAGTAGGATGATGGTATTTTTAGGATTGAATTGAGCTTCCAGAGAAAACCTTTGAACAGGGTAGAGGTTGTCTTGACCACCTTCTTTGACATAGTCAATTTCTGTTCCGGAATTACTAAATTGGATTCTATGTTTGAGTACAGCTACGTAGCCGATTTCAGCGACTGCACGTAATTTAAATCCGGAGGATTTGGTTTCAATATCAACTTGATTAAGCTGTGCAAAAGTTGTTGAAACGAAAAAAAGAGATAGACAAAGAGTTGAAACGAGTTGTTGAAAAGTGGTCATGTGTTTTGTATTTATGTTTCATAAACACTGAGGTAAGCTATTTGTTCATTAATTTGAGTACTTGGTTTCTCAAGAAGATAAGAAGTAAAAAATTGGATCGTTTAGCTTGCTAGGATTCAATTAATCAGGATCCTTAACATGTTTCTCAATGAGCGAAATCAATTTGCGCACTTTTTCTTCAACGGCCCCATAGTAATCATAGGTGAACTTCCGATTGCTTTCTATCTTCCAAAAATAACTCAGTAGTAATTTTTTTTCTTTCTTTGACAATCCATTAGGTGGTGTAATATCTATTAGTTTTCCATTTTTGTCAAAAACCATGTACTCTGCCAGCATGTTATTTACGGATGAAAAGTAAGTCCGATGAAACTGATTTTCTGAATAAGTTTCTTCTAGTTTTTCGATGATCTCAAAATGAAAATCATATAAAGAAATAATTTCTAGACGTAGTGAATCATCTTTAATTAATTCTAATCCTTTCGATTTCAAAGATTCATATCCAGATCTATTTTGAATAGAAAGGTAGTCTCTCAGCAATGCTCTATAATAAATGCCAATTGAATCTTTATTGATTGGTTCGTTACTCAAATAATCTCTAAAGTATTCACAAGCGTAGATACCCATTCCGTGGCCTTTTCTATTTAAACTTAAGTCGTATAAATCTAAGCTCAGGCCATTCTTGATTTCTAATAATGTTTTTTCGGACGATTCGAATCGATTGTTATTGTCATTCCATTTAGTGAGGGCGAAGGCTAGTGTTACTCCTATGAAAATAGTTAGGAATTCGTAGAGGTATTTTTTCCAGTTTATTTTTGATTCTGTCATGTTGTTCAGATGTTTGTTTTTGAAGAGCTGATTAAACTTTCGCATAAATCTAAAAGTCCTCTTTGCTTATCAAACAAGTTACTATTTTAGTTTTAAACTGAAAAATAACTTCATTTAAAAAACTAATTGATTGGTAGTTTCGTAGCACGAGAAATGCCCTCGTCAACAATTAGTTAAGGAGGGCATTTGTTCGAGTCGGTTAAAACTTTAATACGTTTTTTAATTCAACTCAAGTTTTATCTGATTGATTCCTAAGTTTGTTTTTCCAGCTAATTGTTGTTCGACTTTTCTAAGTAAGTTTCTCTTAAGTTCCTGAATCTCTAAACTGTCTGGTTGGCGATCATAGTAGTTCATGACTAGATGCATGTATTGTAGTAAAACTTCGTTGCTTGGTTTGGGGCCTTTTTCAAAATCATATATTTCACTTTTTGGTAAATTAAAAAAGGCACCACCAGTCGTATGAGAAATTCGATCGAATTCTAAATCGTAGTTTTGTGCATCAGCCGTAATGTCTTCGTTTCTGTCATTGCAACCGTAGACGTGTAGCGTCATGTAACGTGCTGTCGTGGCATTTCCCATTTGATGGATAAACTTATTGTTGACTTTTACGCAACCGCCAGGAGTCAGTATTTCTTTTTTAGAAAAACGAAGTTCATTATCTTTTACATGGTAGATCATGTGGTGGGTGTTCCCAAAAGCTTGTACCACGCCCCATTGAGTATATCCATGATTGTGAATGGAAGAATAATGGTCAGGATTCCAAGACATGACCATAACTTCGAAGTTGCCGTTATCTACTACCAGTTTACGTCCATAACAATCTGCGATTGGATGGTCAAAATCGGCATAGGGCTCTAGGTCCTCCACTTTTATTTTGGCTGCGTTTACAATTTCGCAGGCTCGTTTGGGACTTAGATTCCCTTCTTTTTCAATCGCTTCGCTTAAATCCTGAACTAATGATTCCAGGCCTTTTGATAAGATTTTGACGCTCATATTGTGTTTTGTTTTTTAATTTTATCGTAACAAATATTTCTTTTTTCTTTTTTCTTTTGGACAGCCTGTCTGGCGGTCAGACAGAGATTAACATGATTTACAAGATTTCACGTTTAACGTAAACGATATCGCGCGTCAGAAAAAAATCCTGATAATCCTGTCCAAAACCTGCAATCGAGGGCAATACCAAATCCAGTCCACCAATCAATCCAACAACAACTGCAAAATCACCACATCCATCCACTCTCCATTTTTAAACCCAATCTGATTCTGAGTACCAACCACCGTGTAACCCAACTTTATATTATACTGAATACTCGTCTCGTTCTTCGCAAAAATCTTAGCAATCAAATGACGGTATTCCAATGAGCGAGCTTCCTCAATTAAATGTTTTTTCATGCGACTTCCATAGCCTTTTCCTAATTGTGTGGAGGTTAGATACACCGCTGTTTCGGCAGCAAAGCGATAACCATCTCTGTCGCTATATCTTTTTATAATTCCCCAACCGATAACTTCTTTCTCGACTTCCATCACATACAGTCGCTCTCTCTCGTTGAACTTTTTCACCCAAGTAGCGATGTCTTTTTCGTCATGGATTTTTTCTTCCATAGTTGCGTTACCTAGTCGAATGTATTCGTTGTATATCTCGGCAATGCTTGAATAATTTTCTTTTGTTGCAATTTTTATGATCATGCTAAATCGTAATGGTTATCTAATTTTTTGTTTTGTCTGCTGATGTGTTTTGAATCATAGTTTGTATTTGTCGGAATAAAATCGCTGTTCTTAGTGCCCTTAGTGTTTAATCCTGCGGTCGTGTAAAAGAAACCTTGTAATGCCCGCTTGCGTATTTTTTAAACACTGAGGGCACTAAGGTCACTAAGCCTTCTAACGTGTGTACACGATCGCAGGAAACTTCCCACTTCCCACTTCCATCTAACTCACCATCTCATTCATCAAAACCCGTCCAGGATTCACCTCCAATACCTCTCCTTTATCAATCACCAAACTTCCATTCACCCACAAATAGTTCACACCATCTGACAGACTTCGTGGAGCAGTATAAGTAGCATTAGCTTTTAGTTTTTCTGGATCAAGTAGAACTAGGTCAGCCTGAAAACCTTCTTCGATTTGTCCTCGATTATGTAAGTTGAAAAACTGTGCAGGCAAGTAAGTAATTTTGTGAATCGCCTCTTCCCAAGTTAGGGCTTTTAAATCCTTTACATAGCGTTCTAAGAAGGTTGTAAAAGCGCCGTATGATCTGGGGTGCGGTTGTCCAATCGACTCAGGTGCATTCACAGGGTAGCTCCAAGAGTCGGTGCAAATCATCGCCTTTGGCCATAAGATCGCCGCATCAATATCGTCTTGACTAATGCAGTGATATACAATCCAAGATTCTGTGCTCTTCGATAAAATTTGCGCCATGGTATCTGCTTCCGAGATGCCTTGTTCTATTGCAATTGCCGCCACTGTTTTGCCAAAGTATTCTTCAAACTCATCTGAGATAATCATCATTTGCGTCAAGTCATAATCTCGTTCTACAATCCAATCCGCTATATCCTTTAGCACTTTAGCTTCTTTTAGTTTTGCAGGAATATTTTCGATGCCGTCTTTTAGAATATAATTTGGAATGAAGGCACGTAGCTTGGTAGAGATCGCAGTGTAAGGATAAACGTCAACTGCTGCTTGCAAGTCCGGATGCGCTTCATTAAATCGTTCTATTTGTTTTAGAATTTTAGGAATCTTGCCCCAGTTTTGTTGTTCCGCTGCTTTTAGATGACTGATGAGTGTTCTGACATTTGCTTGTTCACTGATGGTCAAAGCCTCGGTTACTGCTTCTTCTATTCCGTTGCGTTCGTCGCGAATGTGCGAAGCGTAAACGCCTCCTTTTTTAGCGACTATTTTTGCTAATTCAATGATCTCTTGCATTTCTGCAAAACAACCTGGAGCGTAAATCAAACCCGTTGAAAAACCAATGCCACCTTCGTCCATTGCCTGTTCCAAGGCTGCGTTCATGCGTGCTTGTTGTTCTGGTTTTAGGTCTTTCCAATCTTCCATGTTTCCAGCTCGCAAAGTACTGTGACCAACTAGTGTTGCGATATTGAATTGTAATTTTTTTTCTATTCGCTCAAAGTATTCTTCCATGCTGGTCCAGTCAAAGGGAAAGCCGATGTCTTTTGACAAGCGATTCATGGTGTCCATTAGATGTGGACCGATGGGAGCAGGGGAGGTGCCACAGTTACCGAATATTTCGGTGGTGATTCCTTGGTGTAGTTTGTGGTCTGCTGCTTTGGGGAAGAAGTATCCGAAGCCGGTTGAGGCATGTGGATCGATGAAGCCGGGTGATAGGATCATTCCGGTTCCGTCTATGGTTTCTTTTGCTGTTGGTGTTGGGTCTTCTGTGTTTAGTAGCACTATTTTATCTGCTAGGATTCCGATGTTTCTTATCGTTCCTTTTTCGTTTAATCCGGTACAGACTTTTGCGTTCTTAATGATGTAGTCTAGCATTTTTAGGTATTACTGATGGCTGCGCCATCGGGTATGTTATGTCGTCGCGTTGCGACTGATACGTGTTAAATGGTGATGTCAATGCGTTCTGTTGTGTATTTTTCCAATGT
>CALGLS010000469.1 GCA_937959375.1 uncultured Saprospiraceae bacterium | reverse complement strand
CTTGCTTTATATCTGCTATTGCAATACCACAATCTTCAGCCAGTTCTTTTACATTTTGCTTACGCAAATCATCCACCAATGCGCTGTATCCTTCTGTATACTCTTTGATGAACTCGTGATCAAAAACAGTTCCCGGGGCCGCCTCTTCCATGTCTAATAACGATCGCATAATCGCCTTTAGCAAAGCAATATCCGAGTTGACACGCACCTGTAAAAACAAGTCGCAAATATTGGTTGGGGATCCGACCCAGCCTGATAATTCTTGTGGATTTTTAAATTTATTTAAACCCGTTTCCGGTAAAGGATTAATGGAAATTACTTTTCCGCCGCGACGTTTGGTTTTCTGTAGCGCAGACATCATCCTTGGATGGTTGGTTCCTGGATTTTGACCAATCACAATAACCAAATCAGCTACATAAAAATCTTCCAGTTTTACTGTTCCTTTTCCGATACCAATCGTCTCACTCAAACCAGCACCTGAGGTTTCGTGACACATGTTGGAACAGTCGGGTAAATTATTTGTGCCAAACTGACGAATAAACAATTGATATAAAAAAGCGGCTTCATTACTCGTTCGTCCTGAGGTATAAAATGTTGCTTCGTTTGGATCATCCACTGCATTTAGTTCTGTTGCAATATGATCAAAAGCGTCTTCCCAAGAGATGGGTTCGTAGTGTGTTCCACCCGGTTGTAAAATCATGGGGTGCGTAATACGACCAGCTTTTCCTAGTTTTTGCTCAGACCAAGTATTCAATTCTGCGACACTATGCTTCGCCCAAAAATCGAGATCAGCTCTACGTGATGTTGCTTCCTCCGCTACTGCCTTCGCTCCATTCTCACAATACTCTGCAAAACTAGAACGATCACCTGGCATCGGATCAGGCCAAGCACAACTTGGACAATCAAAACCTTTGGTCTGATTCAAATTCATAAATGACTTGGTACAATTCAGCACCGACATTTGGCCATAGCCTTTCTTAAAAGAAGATACAACTGCCGTGATACCTGCAGCTACTTCTGGAGGCTGAGCCAGTTTGATTTTTTCATCATCAATCGGGAGTGTTGGTTTTTTCTTACTCATCGTTTTCTTTGTTAGGCAACTAAAATCTAAATCATCTCTTCTTATACTAATTCACCACAAAGGCACATAACGCACATAGTTCAATCGATTAAAATTTCTATGCATGCTATGTGCCTCTGTTGATTATGAATACCTTATTACGCAAGCAGTCTGATCTAATTAAACGGTGCACCAGCATCAAGCCAGCATTCAATTTTTTCAAGCTCTGCGTCTGTTAGGCTTGCTGGCCCAGCTGTATTTGTCGGTGGCATATTCTTTTCTTCAATTACACGAGTTCTAAAAGCACCTCCATCTATTCGCTGTTTTATTTCATCGTATTCAGTATAATCTCCTACTGGAGAACCATCAACGTGACAGCCTTCAATTGCACAGGTTGCTTCCATAATCGGAACGATGTCTGTAGCATATTTTACATCAAGCGTCGTACATAATGAAGGTTGCGGATCTATTGGATCTTCGGTTTCATCATCCTTACTACAAGAAAACATGCCGAGGCAAAAGGCAAAGAGGCACAATAAGAAGAATGATTTGTTTTGAAATAGACTTGTCTTTTTCATGTTATATTATTTTTTTGTTCTTATACGAAATTGTTTGAATCTTGTTTTGTGTTGCATTTGTTTAAAAAACTTCAAATACAACTCATTATTAAGGTTCTAATATAGGCAAGATTTTTTAACATTTGAGGGAAGTAGACGGATTTTAGAAAGGAAATATTGTCTTAGAAGGGAAAGCAGACATTCAATTGTCTGATTTTTGTCTTTTGAGGGGCTATATCAGAAATTAAGAGCGGGAATCGAGTCGCTCAACCTTTGTAAAGTTAGCAATTCGATTCCCGCTTTCTTACTTTTCAAAACTAGAATTAAAAACCACTACATCTTTACAAATTTAGCCAAACCAACTACTCTCCCCTCTTCCTTCAACACCATATAATAAAGTCCTGGCACTAGTTCTGAAACATTGAAATTACGCTCCTTTAAATCGCTTTGCTTAGCGCTAATCAGTTGTCCTAATTGGTTTCTAATTTCAAAGACAGTTACCCTATTCAAATCATCATCAGAAATACGGAGACTTATATTATTATCAACAGGGTTTGGCACAATACCAAATAACACTTCATTGGTTTCTTCAACTCCTGTAGGGTCTTCGATACCTATTACTGATTCATTGGTTATAACAGGTTCATTAAAATCAAAAAAGATAGCTGCTTGATTTGGGATATCGGTTCCGTAATCGTATTCAGCGAATGGCTTAACTTTGAATTTAAAATAACCATTAGAAGCTGGTTCGTTTGTGGTACTATCGGGCAGTAAAATATTTTCGAAGAGAACGACCAAGTTTGGTCCATCATTAATGCTGTAGGTGTAAGTATGGCTAGCACTCAACATTTCTAATGTACTTATATCTAAGATTGGAGAAAGTGGATCTTCAATGCGCACGGTGAATGCAGTGTCCGTTCCAGTATTTTGAAAGCGAATGTGATAATAAATATATTCGTCTTTATCTACGGCCATCACCTCCTGACCTGCTGCATTAAACGTTCGTTTATCATTGGGGTCAAAAGAACCAATATTTTCTTGACATTCAGTGTATGTTCCAAAGCTTATTGAATTGTTACAGATATCTTGATCGACTAAGATTCCGGTTAGACAATGCTCTTCTGACAATTCTGCATCACAAGAAAGGTAAAAATAAACATAGAAATATATTTCTTCACTTACCGCCAAACTACCCAAATCAAATGTTAGCGTATTCCCTGTTTGTGTTACGGGAATAGAAGCGGAAGTAAATTCAAAATATTGATCTAATTCCAGCGTCAAGCTTGTTGCATCACTAACCGATGGCCCTGTATTTCGAACGCGAACTCTGTAATAATTATCAAAGCAGCGACGAAGTCTTGGTGTAGAAAAATCTATCTCTAGCGCTGCACAATCAACAAGTGGTTCTGCAACAAAACTTTGCGTGAGCTCTGTATTGTTCGCATCAATTGTAAAGTCGAAAGAAGATTGACAAAGATCCCAATTGCCATTGAACGGTTGTGTACTAATGGTATAATCTCCGAATGGTAAGTTGAAATTGAAATCGCCTAAATTATTTGTTGTTTTGATTCGAAGATAATTATTGTTTTCTACTTTTACGTTCCAATAACTTAATTTTGCATCTGCAGAATCTTCGATGCAATCGGTATTGGCATCGTGTAAAATTGATCCTGAAATGTATTGTTTTTCTGCTAGAGGTTGTGTTGATCTGAAGATTCTATGCTCATCTATTGTTACAAATAAATGTTCATTTTCAGATAAATAAAACTGCTTGCCTCCCACATTAGGTAGCCCCGAGTAACTAAACTCAACAAAATCAACCCCATCGTATTTAAATAAAGTGTTGGATGTTATAGCTATCAATTCGTCGTTAGAATTCACAAATAAATCAATAGCATTTGAGATTTGAGGAAATTCTCCCATGAATTGCAATCCTATTGTTGAACTATAGCGATAAAGACCTATTTCTCCTGTAAAAGAATCTTGATTATAAAAATAAGCAACTCCGTCGTTTCCTAAAGCAAAAACATTTTCATTTAAGAATTGACTTCCAATAGTTTCAACAACAACTTGGTTGACATTAAAATCAAGAACTCCTAATTCGAAACCAAAACTTGCGGCAAAGAACACAATAGAATTGTTTACTAATTTGTATTCGATTTCATTTGCACCAAAAAGTATAAAAGGAAAATTAAACTCAACCCAATCTACTCCATTATTTAGGGAATAAAAAGAAGACTCAAACGGATTTATTATCAATAGAACATCATCATCAAGTACTTCCAACCCCATATTCATTCCTGGAATTCCAAAATTAGGATATGCGATTACACTAAAACTATTTCCATTATCCGTTGAATAGAAACATTCTACTCCGTTATTTACATATAAATCACCGTCAGGCGAATATTGAGGCCTATAAAGATCTAATGCTTCTACACTCGATTGTACCCACTCTACATCATCCACATTTTTGTTAAAAATAAAATTAGAAGTCCCTGTAACCTGACGATCAAAAGCAGCTTCATCAATCCCATAAACATATGCATAATCAATATCTAATGCCTTTTCTTCCCAAACGTTTGTTCCACTCAATTGCTCAATAAAGTGATTTCTATATTGTTGAGCAAGCAATATATCTTCTTGAGGCGTAATCCAGAAACCTGAATGATTTGCAATTAGTTCGTTACTTGCAAAAGGTTGAAAATTAAAACCACAATCTGAACTTTTCAAAATTTCATTACCTATTTTGATATAATAATTATTCACTTGTCCTTTTATCTGACCGCCATTAGTTAAGCTGGGATAAATGTTTTCTAAAATATTTTCTTCTACAGCAAAGTTATTAGCATTAAAAAGATAATAGTCAGAATACCCTGCAAATAAGATTTCGCCACAATTTGTAAACTGAATATTATCGACATTGATACTAATCTGATCGCTAAATAAATTCGTCCCCTGCTCATCAAATACATCAAAATAATCAGAAGCACCTGCAGTATGATGTAGAATAAATTTATCATTGAATTTCCATAAATTCACAGTGTGATCAACCAAAGAAGTTGTAGATGTAAATACAGTAGTAAATGTCTCTCCTTTATCAAGACTATACCCAAAAGTATCATCCTCATATACAAAAAGACTATCTCCTTTTATAAAACTAGCTTCAACTACACCAGTTGCATTAGTCAGATTCATGCTATACCAAATACCATCTCTTCGAATAAGATGCTCATCGCTAGATCCTATTCCTGTCAAAATAGGTGTTCCATCATCAAAAAATTGAATTTGATTTATTAATTGCAAATCTGGTAACGGCTGCTTTTCCCAATTCACTCCATCTAACGAAACGTAAACACTATTTAAATCATTACGTGCCTGAGTAAAATATTCCCCAGATGGAGATTTTCGAATATTCTGAATATTAAAATCATTCGGACTTTCTAATTCTTCAAAAGTAATTTGACCAATAGAAATAAAGGGCAAACAAAAAAACAGAAAGAATATTGTTATAATTTTCATCTTGTTTATTTTAAGTCAGTGAACAATCTGTTTTATAAAAAACACTTGGCAATAGCCAATATAAATACAATTCAAAACATTATAGTAATTTTGAATATCGTATGACAGGTAGTTTACAAAAACATTGTTATAACAACTTAAGGCTAGATACTCCAATAAAAAAGCTGAGCTAAAAACAAATTGCTTTTAGCTCAGCTCAACAAAACCAGTGATTCACGCTTATCCGTTTACCAATGACGTTCTCGACGACGGCGCTCCCGATCATCTTCTCGTTCTGGTATTTTTTTACCTGTATTGAAATTGAGAAAATTGTAAGTAAACTTCAACATCACATAACGTTGCAAGACATTGGTCTGTACATCTTCAATGTAGACATCGGTAATATTTCGATTCACTCTTCTGTTTTGATTCAGGAGATCGAAAACGGAAAGGGTTAATTCACCACGTTGATTTTTGAACAGTTTTTTACCAATACCTGCGGTCCACAATAGGTAGTCGTCATTAAAATCGTCAGACAAACCGTTGTAAAATTGATGGGTAATTTCAGAACGGAATATAATGCCTTTTGGCAAAATCCATCCGAGACGAAGCTTAGAGGTTTGACTTAGGAATCTTGAATCAGTTGCAGACTCTAAGGTATTATTGACATCACTGATACTTGAACGGGTACTAACGGTAAAGTCTAATTTTTTAGAAATGTTACTCGCGAAGGTGACGCCAACTCCATAGGTTGCGTTGTTCGCATAATTGAGTGCATCATCTAGCAAACCGGGTGTACGGGTATAGTTTGCCGAAAGGTCAAGATTGAAATTTACTTTCACTTTTGGTAATGGCACGCCATAGGTAATAAAGGAACGGAGACTTCTATAACCATTTAAGTTAACTGGACGTGTCAATTGCGCACCAGGCAAAATTTCAAGATCTTGGAATATTGGATTGTCACTTCGCGATAAGTAAGTAGCTGTTCCTACATAATCGTTGGTAAAACTTCCATTGATCATGAAATAAAAGATGTTGGCCTTATCTGTATTCGTTTTAGAATAGCGAAAATTGATACGATGTTCAGTAGACTGGTCCAAATTTGGATTACCGATCGACAACTGAAGTGGGTTACTATTATCTACTACATTTTGCAATTGCTCCACCGATGGTGATTGGGTATTACTTCTGTAGAAAAAACGTAGATTCTCCATCTTGCTAAAACGATATCGAAACATCGCCATTGGCAACACGCTGTAATAACGACGGCTGATTTGGTCTTCTATTGGGAAAGTCAAATCACTTTTTAAATCAGCAATTTGGAAAAACGCTCGAACCATTATATTTAAATCACGACCTTTATTAAAACGATAACCACCTCCCATTTGATTGGTAAGATAGGTATTTGTAAACACACTACTAAGTTGTTCGTTTAACAAACTATGATTCTCTCCTCCATCATCTGGCAATTCAAACGTTTCCTGATCAGACTCATCTTTCCGAACAGTATTTCTATAATCAATCGACAACTGCGAACGCTCACCAATAGGTTCTGTGTACGAAAATCGAGAAGAGACCGACCAACCTTTTGACAACAAGTCAGCAACTTGATCAATGGTATCTTCCACAGTCATATCTCTAATGAGAAAATAATCTTCTGAGTATAAATCACTATCGCCTTTTTTATCATTATAGCTGGTACGCAAACTTAAGGAAGTGGTCCGACCACGCTTTCTAAATCGATGGCGATAACTCAGCGAATTATTGAAATCAATCCCAGACAATTGAGAGTTGAATTTATTGTCGGTTCGATTAAGTAGAAATTCTGTTGTATTGGTTTCCCCAAAAGTGGAAGAGAATCCATCGTTTTGTTGAAAGCTCAAATTAGGCCTGATGGAAAGTGTATTAAATGAATCGATTTTCCAATTCATACGCATATTGATGCGATGGTTAATATTTTTAGACGTTGACAAATTTGACTCGTCATATATTTCAGTTCCTTCTTCTGTGTCCAAATAAGTTCGTTCTAAATCTTCGGTTTCATCTACATCTGTCCAATTAAAGAAGTAGCTTCCACTTAGTTCCACTTTCTTTCCAAGTTGATCAGAGTAATTGATTCCAAGCGCATTGGTTGAGGCAATTCCATTTTGAGTGTTCACCAAAAAGTCATTAGATGAACCACCAAAACCACCGCGAGAACCACCACGTCCGCCACCTCTTCCTCCTCGTCCTCCTCTACCTCTACGCTTTCCACCACCTACGACTCCTAAGAGGTCTTCGGAAGCAAAATTTTGAATATTGACATTATTGGATTGACCAATCAGCGATATTCTTCTGTCTCCGTCGAAGATGCTCATGTTGCCACCAGCATCGTATTTATTTTCATACCCGTAACCAGCATATACTTTTCCAAACTGTCCTACCCGCATATTTTTTCTAGTAATGATATTGATCGTCTTAGTCGTTTCGCCATCAGCGAAACCAGAAAACTGTGCTTGCTCACTTTGTTGGTCAAAAACTTGAATTTTAGAAATGACTTCTGCTGGTAAGTTTCGAAGTGCTGCCGTAGGATCGTTTCCGAAAAAGGGTTTTCCATCTACGAGTACTTGTTTCACATCTTCCCCTTGTGCCTGTACTTTTCCTCCATCGATAATGACACCTGGCATTTTCTCAATCAGTTGTTCTGCGCTAGCATCGGGAAGTGTTTTGAATGCATCGGCATTATACTGCGTGGTATCTCCGAGTTGCTGAGCGAGTGGTAGTTTTTCTGTGACTTGTACCTCATCTAGGTCGAGCGAACCTTCTTTCAAACGGGTCGCTCCCATTTGTAGAGATGCGTTTACCGTTACCTCTTTTATCAAATCAGCGTAACCTAGATAGGAGAATTTTAGTTTGTAACCACCTTGTTCTACATTTTTCAATTCGTAGTTTCCGTTGGCATCCGTCGCAGTTGACTTTACTTCTTCGTTCCATGGATACAT
>CALGLS010000468.1 GCA_937959375.1 uncultured Saprospiraceae bacterium | reverse complement strand
TTCACTTCTAAACTCAGAACCAAATGCGATTCCGAACATATCGTTCAATCTTCTAGATACATCTATGTTACCTACGATGTGCCCAAAACGAGTTCCTCCTGGATCAAAAATAATCGGAGAATTCTCTCTGTATTTAAATGTACTATCTGCGTTTAATGTACCATTTCTATTGTGCGAGTTTCTTACTAGGTAAGTTTGCTCATTTTGACCAAATGTAAAACTTGCATCCGTGTTCCATCCATTTTTCTTAGATCGAACACCAATTGTTCCATTGTAATCGAAAAGATCACCATCAAAAGTAGGAACATAACCATCATAACCACCAGCGTTAGTTGGGTGTTCTCCAGGGAAGAAATCCGCTAGGTAAGGGAAGTCATCAACTGTTCTCCAGTACGGCGTTCTGTAGTTTGCAAAACTGTTTACTTTTTTATAAACGTAAGCACCGTTCGCATAAAGTTCTGAATTATCAGAAAGATCAACCCCCATATTTATAGCAAATTTTGCTGCTGTAGTTTCTGGGTTACCATTGATATTATTTGCATCCGGATTTCTATTCAAAAATTCTTGAACCACTGCAAGGTCTGCACCAAAATCACCAGCCTCACCTTCAGCACTTACAGTACCAGGTCGGTTAGAAACCTCTCTTTTTGATAAGTCAAGTGTATAGTTGATAAAACCATTCTTACCTAACTTTGCACCATTGTTAAGTGCAACTCCGTAAGTTTCACCATCACCTTCACCAGTGATACCAGTGTTGAAAGTTATAGAACCTCTGTCCGCATTTTTCTTTAAGATAATGTTCATTACACCAGCGATGGCATCAGAACCATATTGTGCAGATGCACCATCTCTCAAAATCTCTACTCTTTCAATCGCACCTTGTGGTATTGCTGAGATATCAGCACCTGTTTCACCTCTACCAGGAGAAGTTTGTACATATAAAAGTGCACTTGTGTTTTTACGCTTACCATCAATAAGGATCAATGTTCTACTAGGTCCCATATTTCTAATCTCGTAAGGATCTAACAACGCTGTTGCATCATTTACTGGTGTGTTAACTGAGTTAAAAGAAGGGATTTTGTAGGTTAGTGCTTTGTCAAATGAATTTTGCCCCGTTGCAAGAAGATCCTTAGCTCCTACTACGTCAATTGGAAGTGGCGTATCCGTTGACGATCTTGGTGCCGAACGTGTACCCGTGACGACGATATCCGCTAATGAGATACCTTCCAATAAAGTTACATCCCACACTTCATTTTGCCCTGCAGCTAAAGTGAGTGTTTTTTCTGATGCACCATATCCAATGTAACTGACCCGAATAGTATGCGTACCCTCGTTCAAATTAAGGGTATAATTACCTTCGATATCAGTAACTGTTCCAGTTTCGCCAGAACTAATGGTCGCACCAATGACGGGTCCCATCTTATCCATGACCTTACCCGAGACACTTTGGGCATTGACCATAAATGGTATTGCGAGTAAAAAAAATAAAGTAAACTGAATAATTCTTTTCATAATAATGTGAGTTTTTCTGAATAAAATGGTTAGCGTTTTAAATACCGATTTATTGATAGCTAAGTGCTTGGACAAAATTAAGTTATAGTTTAATCACTGAGTCTTTTAGCCCTACTTTTCCCAATTTTTAAGCTACAGCCAAAAGGATGAAACCTAAAAATTAGTCAATTAGAACTAAAACTCTTCACTGATTAATGTAAACCCAATTTTGTCCAAGCACTTACTACAACAAATCCTCTCCAAAGTAATATAAATATTAAGTATTTTATTAAAATGACCAACAAATAATCTGAAAAACATATCTTCCTCGAAATAAACGAATAATAGAAACGTCGGTTTTTGCCTATTTATAACAATATGCTTTGCATAAATTATTTGATACAACATGTTGAGCTACCTCAAAATAAATACTTATAGACATTTGGCGACCAACTACTTAAGTGTAATAGTTGATTACTAAGTAGTCGTTTATTTATCAAAAGGTATAAAAATAATATCGACCTATTTATTCACTGATTTTTTTTAAATCCAATTCGACTTGATACATAGATTAACTACATCATCATGTAGGCTAGGCGTAGCTATATTTATGTTTGCTTAAAAAGTATCGTTTTCAATTCGTATTTATATCTTTAGCTCATGTATCCAACCAAAACAATCTGGAATTTCTTAATTCTCATTTGCTGTTTCTTTTCTTGTTCACAAAATCAAGAAGTAGCTGACCTTATTATTGTTAATGCCTCTATATGGACTGCTGATGAAAATAATTCCAATGCTGAAGCAATGGCTATTTCTGGAGATAAAATACTAATGGTAGGAAAAAACGCTCAAGCACTTTCTTATAAAAAATCACAAACGAAAGTTTTAGATTTGAATGGGCAATTTGTTACGCCAGGGTTTATTGATAGTCATGTGCATATGATGACAGGTGGTCGTAGTTTACTCAACGTAGATTTGCGAAATGCGAAGACACCAAAAGAGTTCTCTCAACGTGTTGGTGATTTTTCAAAGACCTTAGAATCTGGCGAATGGATTATGGAAGGCAATTGGGACCACACCTTATGGGGAGGAGAATTACCTCAGAAAGAGTGGATCGATTCTTTGACGCCAAATACGCCTGTATTGCTATTTAGACTAGACTGGCATATGGCATTGGCCAATACAGCTGCATTAAAGTTTGCAGGAATCGACAAAAACACTCCTGACGTAAAAGGCGGAGAAATTATAAAAAATAAGGATGGAGAGTTGACTGGTTTGTTAAAAGACAATGCGATGAATCTCGTATTAGATAAGATTCCTCCAATGAACACCAAACAAAAAAATTTAGCTTTCTCATCTGCTCAAACCTATTTTGTTTCTAATGGAGTGACTACAGTACATGACGTGGATGGATTGAATAAAGATTTTGAAAGTTATTCTGTTGCCAAAAAGTATCGAGCTAATAAAGCACTAAAGGTAAGAATCTATGCTGCGACTCCGCTCAATGAATGGCGTAAATTAAGAGACATGAAAGACGAAAGTGACGACTGGTTAAAAACGGGTTGCCTCAAAGGATTTGTAGATGGTTCATTGGGTTCTCACACTGCTGCCTTTCATGACCATTATTCCGACAATCATGATGACCATGGTTTGTTCATTAATACTTCCGATAGTTTGTATAACTGGATAT
Source organism: uncultured Saprospiraceae bacterium (assembly GCA_937959375.1). Lineage (GTDB taxonomy): Bacteria > Bacteroidota > Bacteroidia > Chitinophagales > Saprospiraceae > CALGLS01. Next base: position 1,401 of record CALGLS010000468.1, on the reverse strand, counting down.
TAAATGCAGATCAAGAAGGACAACATATATTTGTTCACGCGATTGGAGATAGCGCCAACCATGAAGTGTTGGATATTTTTGAGCGAGTTGTTTCTGTGAATGGAGCAAAAGACAGACGATTTAGAATCGAACATGCACAACATTTATTGGCTAGTGACTTTTCACGATTCAAACAACTAGGAGTCATCGCAAGTATGCAACCGTATCATGCCATTGATGATGGTAGATGGGCCGAGGAGTACATCGGCTCCGAACGCATCAAAACCTCCTATGCTTTCAACTCTTTGTTATCAGCCGATGCTAGGCTTGCGTTTGGAAGTGATTGGGCAGTTGCTCCTGCCTCTCCTTTGCAAGGCATTTATGCTGCAGTAACGAGAAGAACTTTGGATGGAAAAAATCCTACTGGCTGGGTTCCAGAACAAAAAATTTCTGTAGAAGAAGCGCTTCGAGCCTACACTTATGATGCCGCTTATGCTTCTTTTGACGAAGCAACAAAAGGGGCCTTGATGGCAGGAAAGTTAGCTGACTTTGTTATCTTAAGTAATGATATTACTCAAATCCCTGCGGAAAAAATTCGAGAAGTTGTTGTGTTAAAAACTTTTGTTGGTGGACGGAAGGTTTATGACAGGGCTTTACAAAATTAAAATTTGAGAGTGAGGTGCAATCTCAAATTCAACACAGAACTCACTCCGATTTTGTCATCCCACCTAATACACGCATCGCTTTTCCCCCATCATCACAACTCACAAAAATATGATCATGGTAATACCCTGCAATCACGTTACAGCTTATTCCTTCATCAGCTAAGGCTCTTGCAAATGCAGCCGTTAATCCCACTGCTTCCAAAGACGAATGAATCTTCAAGGTGATCCAAGAGGCAACGTATTCATATTTTAGCGCAAGCTCGATCGCATCTTTTTTTGGTAGTACAAGGGTGATTCCTTCTGCCTCTTTCATTTCACAGATCACCAACTCCCTTGGGATATTTGCAGTACTTTCCACTGTGGTAAAAACATACTCGCCTTCGTTGAGAACAGGTTCCATGTTTGCGATAAGCTCATTTAAGTTTTTTTCTCCTGACATTTTTAGACCAAATTAAGTTTATTGATTGTTAGTGCTGCGATTCATCAGACTTCACCGCGGTACCCGTTACTTTTATTTTTCCACCAAAAGGAAGTGCGGCAGCTTGGTAGATCGTCCTAGCAGGTCTCCTACCCTCTGGAAATAATTGCATGTACAATTTATTTATTTCTGGCAAGTCGTCTAAGTTATCAAAAGCAAGATCGATAAAAACGATGTCATTCTTTTCAAAAGAGGCGTTTTCTATCGCAGCAAAAAAATTACTGAATGCCCGTTCACCTTCTTCCTTAATTGTCCCAGGCACATAATTCCCATCAAGAC
>CALGLS010000467.1 GCA_937959375.1 uncultured Saprospiraceae bacterium | reverse complement strand
AAATATACTGTAATTATCCTGTTAAATCCTCCCTCCTCAACTCTTTTAACAACAAAAAGAAACCACAATTCCAAGAACTGACGTATACTAAACTTTTAAAGTTTAGTATACGTTTATGCAAAGTGTTACTCCACCACCAACTTCCCAGTCCGAATAAAAGTCTCACCCTCCAAGCTATAAAAATACAAGCCACTACTCAGTTCTGGAATTTGTACCTCAGTAACAGCGCCTGCCAGCAAAACATCCTTCACCAACTTCCCACTACCTGAAAATACTTTCAAGCGAAGCGCTTCATCATTACTTTGTTCAATTAAAATACTACCAGAGCGTGCCACCGGATTAGGATATATTTTGGCAGAAGCCAAATCAATAGCTTCAGTCGAAACCATGCCATCATCAAGGATCGAGATTTCTGGACTATTTGAAGTGATGAAAAACTGGCTAAAGTTTTCTACGGCACAACTATTCTCAAATGAAATGTAATCTGAGTTAGCAAACGAAGCATCGCAGAATTCCGTCCAGTCAGCAAGGAAGCCATTTTCTACTCGGATATGTAAGTTGGCTTTGCTGGGGTCAGTGATGATATCGTTTGAAATGTCGCCAACAACTGGTGTGAGCTGTAGATCTGTCAAAGCAGAAAATGGAGTCGTTCCATAATTATTGACGATCCAATAGTTACCAATATTTGGATTGTTATTTGGAAGTTCGTTCGGTAAAAGATGAATGCGCGAAACGACAACTTCAGCATCTGGGTAGGTTCCATTATTTGGGAAAGTGAGATTTAATCCGGTACCAGCAAAAGGATAATTTCCGCCAGTATTGACGAGCATGCGCATGCTCGTGCCACCACCCAGCGGAGCGGAGGAGTTAACTCGAGTGGCACCACCATTTAAATTGGCATGACTCGTACCTGCCCGATCAAGAATGCTACCTTCTAACTCATTGAACTGATAGTAGGCAACTAAATCTGGATCATCTAATTGTTCATCCGTTCTGGTAAGATGACGGATGTCGCGAATCTCATCTTGCGATAATGCACGGTTCCATAAACAGACTTCATCAATCTGACCAGTAAAATTTCGATCACCCCAACCTTTATAACTTCCCATAAAAAGTGAGGTCATATATACAGGATCAATATTGATATTGTGAACGGAAGGAACACCATTGGCATAAACCGTAACACTCGTTGGTGTTGCAACTAAGGCAACATAGGTCCATTCTCCATCTGGCGCAAAAAGTCCGCTGTTCCACCACCATTGACCACCAGGCCAGTGGTATCCCAATTCATTGTTATCTTTAAAGTTAAGACCTGCCGCATCACCATTGTTCATCACGATTCCAGTATAGGCGTTTTGAGTGCCATTGGGTTTAACCCAAGCGGTCATGGTAAATGAATTTGTTGTGATTCCAAAATCAGGACTACTGGCATAATCACCGCTTGCTGCACAGGAAAGTGTCAACCCTGGAATAGTGTCAGGTTCGCAATTATTGAAAACGGTGACCATCTCGTCGACTGTTTTGCTTGAGCTATTTCCGCCAGTATCAGTGACCGTTAGTCCGACCTGATAACTACCTTCATTTGCAAAAACTACACGTGGGTTTCGATCTGTTAAACTACTTACATAAGATGGTGCCGGATTGAATGTCCATTCCCAAGTCGCATTCTGATGGTTGAGAATTGAGTAGCAATCAAATTGAACGGTATCACGGCTGCAATAGATTTTATCGGTTTGTGTCATGGGCTGCGCCAATGGGAGAGAGGCTGTTGCCAAACTGGTTTCATAAATACCACGTCCTCTAGTTGCCAATCGAATTTTTCCATCGCGGTAAAATGGTTCCATTTGTAATGGGCGAACCAAAAAGGGAAGACCGTCAGCATAGTCAATCCAGTCATTCGTAATCTGATCCCAATAGAAAAGTCCTTTGTTTGTAACAATGTACACTACTTGGTCCGTGCCGCCTTGGTATTTAACATCGTATAAAACATGATCAGCGAGTATTCCTGTTGATTTATTATTCCAAGTGTTGCCAGCATCCTCTGTGTTGTAAACGATTTGTCCCGCATTTCCTTGCACAGAAATTACCCATAGTTCGTTGGCGTTTTCAGGATTGATGCTGATCTCTAATCGCCAAGTTTCGCTTGTTGGTAAACTCGTTGTTGCTGCCCAATTGGCCCCACCATCATCTGAGCGATAAAGTTCACAGTCGCCCCAGTAAGAAGTGCCCGGTTGGAAAACACAATACATTCTATCGGGATTGGAACGAGAAATTTCGATTTCCAAAACGCGACCTTCTTCCGGGAATTGATACATTAAATCAAAGGTGCCACCTTCGTTAGTTGACTTCCAAATGTTATTATCTTTTCCTAAATAAATATGCTCGGCATAAAGCGGATGGAAAACAACTTCACTAGAGTAGGATACCGAATACGTTTCATTTGGGTATAAGGAGAGTTGACTCAAATTGCTCACAACACCGTCAATATTAAGTGGTAATACTTTGGTAGAAATATCTGAGAAATAGGCTTTACGTGCTTTCAATGGATTGACGTATCCCGTACCTGCTTCTGCGCCGCCGAGTCGTAACGAATTTCCAATTCCGTAGGTTTGATAGTATCCTGAATTACCATTGTGATAACGACCACCAACTAGTACATCTTGGTTCCAACCTTGACCAAAACCCCAATAATCGGAACCGTAGATTCCGTACTTTCTAGATTCGTGTGTGCTGAGTTCATCGTTGGAATAATTGATACCACCATCGGTGCAAACCCATACGTCCTCACCCAAAACATGAAGATCTTGTACGTCAGGATGAATCCATCCAATATCGTTAGGGCCAGTGGAGTAACCGCCGATTCGTTCCCAGGTCTGACCACCATCTGCTGATTGAGATAGGGAGAGACAACCAACCCAAATTTTATCTGGATCAATATGAGAAACAGCAATTCCGAAGTTGTAAAAACCTTGATGGAAACCAGTTCCATTTGGATTGATGGATGCAAGATTTGGATGTGTGTTAACATCATATGGACCACCATCTGGAAGGTTTGGGTTGAGCCAAGATTCACCTGCGTCTTCACTTTTGTAAACACCGATCCAGCCATTGTCATTTGCTTTGCTTTCGCCAATGAGGGCAACATAAACTAGGTCTGGGGCTGCAGGTGTAATGGCTATGCGAGCGCCAATATCTGCTGCTTGTGTGGTGTTGGAAGGTGTGTACCAACCATCTTCTTTGATATTCCAAGTAGCACCACCATCTGTCGATTTGAAAAATTCACAGCGATTGGCGATGTTGTTACTTTTGAGTAAGTAGACTATATCGGAGTTAGTTGGGTGTAGCTTGATATCCCATGCTTTCCCATTTTGTATGATGTTCCAAGTGTTGCCACCGTCTGTTGTTTGGTAAAGACCATTTTCACCAGCGAGGTAAACGATGTCTGGATTACTGGGATGAATTTCCAATTGATAGGCACCACTATTGATGTTGTAAAGGTTTTGCCAAGTTGTTCCGCCGTCTAATGTTTTGTAAATAATTTCGTTAGAAACGAAGTAGACGATATCACTATTGCTTGGAGCGATTTTGATGTCCCAAACCGTTACAATGGGTTCGTTGAAAGAAGTGAACTCCCAGTTAAGACCTTTGTCATTGGATTTAAAAATACCACCTGCCTCTGTGCCTGCAAAAAGAATGTTAGGATTGGAAACAGATTGGTCGAAGCAGTAGATATTCACTTGCCATGAAACAGGGAAGAGACCTTGGTCAATATCATTATAAGTTTCAAAAGGTCCGATGTTAACCCAAGGTGTTTGTGTCAAACTATTACTTGAAGAACTAGTGCTAGCGTCTATCGTTTTTGGACGAATCAAACCTTCTTGGTTTAAATGAAAGACGATGTTATTACGCCAGTGCTTATAGTTTTGAGTATGAATGTTTTTTTCAAAAGGATTTGATTTATAAAACTGCTCGTATTCAAATTCTACTTCTCTGACATTGGGATCTTCGCTATACATTTTTATCGCCCAGTTGGGTGTCTCGGACGTAATAGAAGGGATTGTTTTGAAGTAGTAGTCTTT
>CALGLS010000466.1 GCA_937959375.1 uncultured Saprospiraceae bacterium | reverse complement strand
CGCGTCATGATGTCGCGCGGTTTGATATCTTTTTCGATGAGCATGTTCATAGCGACACCGATGTTATTGCATTCGTCTTGTTTTTCTGGGCTAGTGGCAGGGTTGGAAGAGTTGTAAGGAAGGCTCATGCCTAAAGCTTCTATTGCAGAAGCCATGGTGTTGGCGGTATACATTCCACCGCAGGCACCTGCACCTGGACAAGCATTTTGAACCACACCTTTAAAATCTTCGTCAGTGATACTACCAGCAATTTTTTGGCCGTAAGCCTCAAAGGCAGAAACGATGTCGAGTTGTTTGCCTTTGTAACAACCTGCGTTGATGGTGCCTCCGTAAACGAGAATAGCGGGTCGGTTAAGGCGTCCTAATGCCATCATAGCACCGGGCATGTTTTTGTCGCAACCAACTACGGCTACTATGGCGTCATACCATTGAGCGCTAGCTACTGTTTCAATTGAATCTGCAATGATGTCGCGAGAAGGAAGTGAGAAGCGCATGCCGCTAGTTCCCATTGATATGCCGTCACTTACACCGATGGTGTTGAATATTAGACCAATCAATGGATGTTTTTGTACGGCTAGTTTGACAGTTTTTGCGAGGTCGTTGAGATGCATGTTACAGGGGTTTCCTTCCCAGCCTGTACTTACAATTCCAACCTGTGGTTTCTTCATGTCCTCTGTTGTGAGACCGATGGCATGCAACATAGCTTGCGCTGCAGGACGTGTATCATCTTGTGTGACGTTTTTTGAATACTTATTGAGTAGTTTATCTGTTGCCATTTTTTTGATGTCTCTTAGAATTTTAAATAGGGTTTAAAATTATTCCTTAATTAATTTAGATGTGAATCGAATGATTCTTTTTCTATTACCTCCAGTTAGAACTTATTTGAGCTAAGTACTTAGTTGTTAGTTCTTTAACTGTTCTCATTTTACGAAGTCAGGAGTTGATTTATTTAGGTTTAGATATAAAAAAAGCCGTTCCCTCAGTGAGAGAACGGCTATAAAGAATTTTATGATTTCTTCAATATACAGTCTCTCTGTTTCGCTCATAAATAATAATGACGATGACAGAAGTAATAATGACTTGAATAATATTGAAGTTGAACATGTTGTTTTTATAAATTGAAAGTTTTTTCATACTAAATGAAAAAAGCCACTTCCCGAGGAAAGTGGCTTTTAATTTTTATCTTAAAACAATACCAAATTCCTGCTCATTAAGTGCTAATGACGCGAATAATAATGACAGGAATAATATTGAAATTTGTATTCATTTTCTTTTTGTTATAAAACAAATGTGGACTTATAAAATTGAAATTCCAAATTTATTAAAGAAAAAAGTTAAATAAATTTTATTTTCATATGAATGCTTGGTGTTGACTAAAGTCAAAATTTTAATCACTCTTCAAGCTGTTAACCGGGTTCATCAAAGCAGCTTTAGCACTTTGAAAACTCACCGTCAGAAAAGCAATGCTAATCGCGCCAATCCCTGCAATCACAAACACCGCCCAACCAATATTAGTGCGATAAGCAAAATCTTGTAGCCATTGTTCCATCACATACCAAGCAACTGGAATAGCAAGGACAAAGGCGATTAAAACCAATTTCAAAAAGTCCTTTGAAAGTAAAGTTACGATGCCAGCGGTAGATGCGCCCAATACTTTTCGGATGCTGATTTCTTTTGCACGCTGTTGAATAATAAAAGTAGATAGCGCCAATAATCCTAAACATGCAATGAGAATCGAAAGGAAGGTAGCGATCAAAAGCATCTGTCCAAGTCGCGTTTCATTATCATAAAGTGCCGCTATGTGAGCATCCATAAATTTATAATCAAACGGACGATCTTTAACATGTTTGTTCCAACTGTTTTCGATTTTTGGTAAAATATTTTCCAAATTAGATCCACTATATTTTACAGAAAGGATAGGAGTGAAGGTGGAAGCTTGAAAGCAAATCGACCCGATTGGACTATGTAACGTATTGTGATGGATGTCTTTAATAACACCAACAACACGTCCCATTTCTCCATCGCCAAAACCAGGTCGCATGATTTCTTTGTCAATAGGATTCTCTAACCAACCCACCCTTTTTACAAAAGATTCGTTGACGACATATTGCATGCCACTGACTGCCCCTTCAAGCGTAGGAGGGCCACCTGCTGCGAATTCCATTTCATACAAATCAAAATAGTTATGTGCCACACTATTGATACTCATGGAATAATTGGTAACCTCTTTTGTTTTTTCATCTCGAATCAAAACACCATTTTGTCCATTGATAGTTCCTAAGGAAACATCGCTGCCAGTCACATCTATAATTCCCGGAATGGAAGTCAATTCCTTTTGAAATGCCTCTGCTCTGGTCCAGTTATTCCAACCTAAATTCAATTCCATTACTTGTTTAGATTGAAAACCAAGTTCTTTACTTTGCATAAAATTTAGTTGCTTATAGCAAATCATTGAACCAATAATAAGGATACCTGACAAGGTGAATTGTAAGACCACAAGTCGTTGAATAAACGGTCGCTTCACAGATACAGAGGTCCCCAATCTGCGAAAAGCTTCTACAGCAGAATAACGAGCAGCCTGTACCGCAGGAAATATTCCGGCAAGCAAACCGAGTGAGACAATCGCAACAGCATACATAGCAATAGTCCCCCATCCAATTGACATATCAATCGTTCGATCTAGCATTGTCATGAAATGTTCGCGCAACAAAACAACCCAGGCGAGCGCCAGCATTCCTCCGATAACAGACATCAACAATGCTTCTCCTAAAAATTGAAATAAAACGTCAGAACCATTTGCGCCAAGCGACTTCCGAACTCCCACTTCCCGTACACGACGCATCGCAAGTACAGTAGAAAGGTTGGCAAAGTTGATGCAGCTGATCAGCAAAATGAAAAATGCAATCAATCCAAATACCTGAAGATACTTGCGATCTGATTTTTGATAATTATTGTTGTCGTATTGTAAGGTTGATGAATCTAAATGGATATCGCTAAACGCTTGTAAACCCAAACCAACCATGTCGTGACTTGGCATTTCTTTTTCTAATAAGCTAGGGAAAGTGGCGGCTACTTTGTTGGCATCTTTGGCTGAAGTACGAAGTTTAAAATAAGTATTCCCCACTAGGCCATGCCAACTGTTGGTAGGACTTCCATCAGGAAAATATCGAGCATCAAGTGGCGTTAAGGCCTCAAACTGAAGATGACTATTAATCGGAAGGTGATCAAAAACGCCAGCAATGGTATACTGAATCGTTGTGTCTCTTCCTGCATCAATGGCATAGCTATATTCCAAGATTTCACCTACTGGGTTTTCATCTCCATAAAACTGTTCACTGACAGGGCGAGTAATCAGTATATTGTCTAAATGGTAAAAGGCGGTTTTTGAATCTCCATGTAATAATGGAAAGTTGAAAAAGGAGAAAAAAGAAGAATCAACCGATAGACTTTTTTCTATGACTTTTTCTTTTCCATTTGCACGACAAAGAAAATTTTCATTGCCAGTTAGTACGCGAAGATATTCTTCAATGTCGGCAGACGCTCGTTGTAGGTATGGTCCCATTGGAGCAGATGCCATGGCAGTAGGTCGCTCCGGTGAGTTAGGATATTTGAAAGTTGTCGTTAGTCGAAAAATATTTTCATGCTGAGGGTTAGCTTTATCAAAGCTGTATTCGAATTGCAGAAACAATACGATCAGTGTGCAAACCGCCAAACTTACTGACAATCCAAAAATATTGATTGCAGTGATGCTGGTGTTTTTTAGGAGGTTTCTCCAGATGAGTTTTATATTCGTTAGATTCATTGGTTTTTATTTTTTTTGTTAAAAAAATGACGGAAGACCGAAGACCGAAGTCTGAAGCTTCCCTCTTTCGCGGTCTCTACGATCGCGGGAAACTTCCGTCTCTATCTGGCAGCACAGCTAGACAGATTCGGACTTCCGTCTTCGGTCCTCTTCCTACTCCGTCTTAATACTCTCCACCGGATTCATGCGAGCCACTTTATACGAATGCAAACTGACCGTTAAAAATGAAATCAAAAGCAGAACACTCATTGCGACAAGCATCGACCACCAAGGAAAATCAATTCGGAAAGCATAACCATTTAGCCATTCGGTCATGCCTAGGTAAATGAGTGGAGCACCAATTAATAATCCGATCGCAACTAACCAAACGAAGTCTTTAAAGAAGAGTAAAATAATTTGAGGAATAGATGCACCCAGTACTTTTCGAATACCAATTTCCTTGGTGCGTTGTAGCGACATAAATGCAGCAAGGCCAAAGAGTCCCATGATCGCCACAAAAATAGTGAGGAACGAAAAGACTGTGAACACTGATCCAAATCGCTTGTCTTCCGCATACAGTTTCTCAAATTTTTGATCTAAGAAAACGGGATTAAAAGATGAGCTTGGAAAGAATTCTAAATACGTTTTTTCTATTTGTGCAATAGCAGACTTAGGGTCATTACTTGCTAGTTTGGCAACACTGTATTGCGATGCTTTTCGAGGGATAAAGAAAGTTGGTTCTACTTGAGTCTTTAATGTAGATCGATTAAAGTCACCGAGTACACCCACGATTTTGAAATTGAAATTTCCTTTATTTTTTAAATGCTTACCTAAGGCCGTTTCTGCATCTGGAATATTCATGAGCTTTAGCATGGCCATGTTGATGAGGATGCAACTAGAGTCACTATTCATATCGAAATTGAAATTTCTACCTGCCACTAAATCTAGTCCCAAAGCATCTACGACTTGGTCATCTATAAAGTTGACGTATAGCGTAGCTCTGACTGGATCTTCAGTAAGCCCAGCAATTTTAAATTCGCCGCTAGTAGAATTGATGTCACTGTTTTTTCCGCCAGGAAGATTAGAAATGGCACCTACCTTTTCTACACTATTGAATTGTTCGAGTGCTTGTTGGAAAGATTTGTACTTACTTCTAAATTGTTTGCTGTCATCTCCATCGTAATCTGGATTGTTAAAGCTGAGTACCTGATCTGTTCTCATCCCCATTTCTTTATTCATCATAAATTGAAGTTGTTGATAAACAACCATGGTTCCAGCAATCAGAGCGAAAGATGCTGCGAATTGAAAAACGACTAAATTTTTTCTAAGCCAAACACCGTGTTTCGTTTTGCCAAAGCTTCCTTTTAAAGTTGAAATGGGTTTGAATGAGGATAAAACAATAGCTGGGTAAATTCCAGTTACAACGGTCCCGATTACAAAAAAGATCAACAGGTTTTTGAGGTATAATGGACTGCTAAATATGTTTGCCAAAATTGTTTTACCAACCAACTGATTAAAGGAAGGAAGTGCCAAATGTGTCAAAAGTACAGCCAATAGCATTCCCAAAAAATTGACCAACATTGACTCTGTGAAAAATTGTGCAATCAATTGCATCTTATGCGCACCAACTACTTTTCGCATACCTACTTCCTTCGCACGTTCTACCGCACGGGCTGTCGACAGGTTGATGTAATTGATCCAGGCAATAATGAGAATGAAAATAGAAATAATGAACAGGAAATTAACCGCTCGCGCACTACCATGCACGCCTGGTTCAAACGACATGTCAGACAACAAGTGAATGTCAGTTACTGGTTGAAGGTTGAATCGATTTTCTCCATCTTCATCAATTAGTTTTTTTGACAAAGCGAGGAGTTTACTATTGACAGTAGCAAGATCAGCTTTCTCATCCAATAAAACATATGAGTAATAATTGTTGGCATTCCAAGCTTCTGCATCTGTACGTTCTTTAAGTGTTGCTAAAGACATCAAGATGTTGAATTTGTAATGTGTATTTTCTGGAGGATCGGCAATGACACCAGTGACTTTAAACGATTTATTGCTACCACCATAGGATAAAAATTCAATGGTTTGTCCAACGGCATTTCCACTGTTGAAATACTTCTTAGCATGTGACTCTGTTAGGACAATACAATGCGGTTCGCTCAAAAGATTATTTGGGTCTCCTTGTAGTACTTTATAGTTGAACAAATTAAGAAACATAGAATCCGCTGCAATAATATCCTCCTGAAATGGTTTCCCGTTTCGTCTAAAGTTGACCGGATCCATCTGTAAGGTAGTGGTCGATGCAATCACTTCTGGTAGAGCGTCTTCTAATGCTTTTCCCGCAGGAGCAAAGCTCATAGCATCACGAGTATGTCGCTCATCATTGTCGTAAACATCAGTTGTAAGTCGATACAAGTGATCCGAATTATTGTGAAAACGATCAAAGCTTCGTTCAAAAGAAACGTACTGATTAATCAACAAGAATGCTGTTAATCCAATGGCTAAACCAAGTACGTGAATGGCCGTGTTGACTTTGTACTTTAGTAAGTTTCGTAGTCCTATTTTTATATAGCTTTTTAACATGGTTGTTTGATTTTTTTGTTT
>CALGLS010000465.1 GCA_937959375.1 uncultured Saprospiraceae bacterium | reverse complement strand
GCAATTTGAAAAACGGCGGCTTCCACTGCGGCTTTGGTAAAGTTCCAACCTCTAGCTCTTCTAAGAATAGCTAAGATGTCAGCATAAGTCTGTTCTTTTTTCAAGAAAGGAGCGATGAATTTTTGAATGACATCTGCCGCTGCATCTCTATATTCCACGGAATAATAAGGGTCAGGGCGGCAGGCACATTCTCCGTAGCCAATTCGACCTTCGGTGTCTATCCATTTGACAATCAGGGCTTCACGAGAATTTCGTGTGCCGATTCCAGATTTAAAAGTGATTATTTGTGGTAGGTCTATTAAGTGAAGTTCGAGTCGTTGTAAGCTAATCGTTTGCCCCAGTAGTTTCTTTATCGTCATTAGGCTTATAATACTACAAAAAAAGGAGAAATAAGAATTATAATCAGACGATTTATTGCTTTCCAAGTAATAATTTATTGAGGTTTATCCCGACCTCTTATTTTATTAATCAACCAATTTAGTACTTGGCCAACTAACCAAAATCCAAAAACAAATAAAAATAATTTTGCCAAAAGGCTGATAAATAAATCAGTGAATCCTTCTGCTAGTTTGCCACCTTCATTGGCTAAAGCCACAGTAGTATTGATTAGGATGATGGAGAGTGTGATGACTATTTTATGGATGAGAAGCTTCATAATTTATAAATAAATTAAAAACAACAAAGGCCCACTAACAAGTTAATGGGCCTTTATTCTTCTAAAAATTAAACGCTAGTATTTTTAAAATACTAGTATTATAATACAGTTACATTAACTGCATTCAATCCTTTTTTTCCTTCTTCTACATCGTAAGAGACCTTGTCTCCCTCAGCAAGTGAACCACCGTTTAATCCATTTACATGGACAAAAACATCTTTACCACCATCGTCTGGTGTGATGAAACCGAATCCTTTGCCGTCGTTGAAAAACTTAACTGTACCGTTACTCATTGATAAAATATTAAAACATAAAGAGGCAGAATAAAATATTAATATCCTCGCCACGCTGCAAGAAACAACATCTTATGGTATATATACCAACTTGTTGGGTATTTAACCTAAAATGACAATGAATTAGATGCAAATAGGGGATTTATACCTTGAATGTTAGAAAATTACGGTAAAGAATAGCAATTGAAAGCTTTCAGGTCTAGTTAGGCCAGATAGACCTAAGCGGTTCACGTTCTAATTTTTCAAAAACTTTAAAGCCCAAACTTCCTTTTCATTCTTCAATAGCAAAACGTAAATACCATTCGAAAGACTTTTAATGTCAATTGATTGATCTGCATTGAGTTGAGATGCCAATATCGATTTTCCGTCAAGGGAATAAATTTCGTAACGATCTATCGCTACTGGATGTTTGACTAAAATGATATCAGCGGAAGGATTTGGAAATAGTTCTATAGAGATAGGAGCATCTAAATTATTTGTGGCAACGGAAGTGGCATGAGCAGGAAGCTCCGCTACATATGCCTCTACAGAGACACCGTCTTCCGCTCCGCTCCAGTCTGATCCGAATAACAAACGGGTACCGCTGGGACTAATCGTTACATGTGGTTCGCCCCAATAATCAAAATCATTTTCGTCAGAGCGATGGTGTGCTACTCGATAAACATCCGCACTGTTTTCATTTACGCGAGCAACAAATATTTCCTGATCCAATAAATCTTGTCCGTCTAAATCAAACCCCATCATGCTTACGGCGACCCAGCCACTCAAGGTGTTTTTGTGGGCAACAGCTGATAGGTGTGTTCCTGATTGCGGATAACCGTAGTCATCATAAGAAGCAACCGGAAAGCAATTACCATTGGTGGCATTGTGCGCAACCAGTGTTCCTTGGCAACCACCATTAGGACCTTCTTCAAAGGCAATGGCAAAATAGGCGTCGTCACCGTTACTCAATTTTCCAATACAAGAATGCTCGATATTGTCAATGTTAAAATCAAGCACATGATCACCAGCAGCATTGTAAACACTATTTCTGTGGAAAAATAAATCACCGCTAGGGAAGGGCATCGGTGCCGTGTATTCAATAGCTGGAATGTCAAATTGAGTCAGCTCCTCCGTTGAAATTCTATAATAATAAGCAGTGGAATTTCCACATCGAAAACTAAAAACATCTGAATCCCAAGACATCATTTGTATGTCACTCCCAAAGGTAATGTTTGAATTACAGTTAGTGAGCGCACTTAAATCTGCGACTGTCGTTTTTACCATTGTGTTGACATTATATCGGATGAAATTACCTGTACCAGACTCTGGATAGAATAAAATTTCTGGATCGATATAGTGCCAAAATATTTGCTCCAAATCAGCAGGTGTAAAGTCTGAAAGATTTCTTATAAAGGTATAATCTGTTCCATTCAACAACTGGTGTCCTCCTGGATTACTATAGATAATCAGGTAGGTTTCATCTGCATTCCAAGCTTGAATAGTGCTGTACATTGGTTTGGCAAAGTTGCCAGCTCCTGCATCTGATATTCGTGTGATCTTAGTACTGGGAAAGGAGGGATCGTAAATAGAATTTAGGTAATCAGGTTTATCAATGGCTTGCATAGGGTGAGGCTGAAGATCATTGGGAATGTAACCTGTGGATAAGTCTTGTGTAAAGCCTACTGTCGTAAGTAGTGAGAAGAGAAGTGTTGTGAGTTGTTTCATGATGCTTATTTTAATGAAGCTGTTGAAGGGAAAGAAATAGCCATAATAAAATTCGTAAAAGTTTTACTTTGTAAAAGTATCATTTTTTGAAGAATAGAACGGAGGGGGAATTAGAATTAGAATGTGAATTAGAGTTAGAATGGCCTACAAGCGCGATTGCTACGATAAAGGGAAAATTCTAATTCCTATTCTAATTCTAATTCTAATTCCCATTCCTATTCCCATTCTACCCTCCTCTTCCATTTTTACCAAAAAACGATTAACTTGTACTCACATTAATAAATACAAGCTAAATCTAATAATGCCAAACCCGTACGAAGATCTTTTCGACAATTCTAAAAAAGAACAACAGCAGGAAAATAATGAGGAAGCATTCGATCCCATTGAGTTCTCAGGAGATGAGTTAGTGGGTGATGGAAAGGAGCCGCTTGATGAGGTATTGGATTGTGTGAACTTGTTTAGAGAGAAGGCGGAGGCTTTTTCAAAATTGCTAAGTGCAACAAAGGCAGTGGATCATAAAGTGATTAATAATATTACGCGGTTCTTTTTAGTAATTGAAGATAAGCATGACCAAGAGTCGCTTGCTGGAGAAAAGAAATACCATGCCTTGCTTTGTAAGAAATTTATTGCCATTATTTATCCGATGAAGGAGTTGGCGAAAATCCACTTAGATACCGTAACTCAATTTAATCGCGACATCGATAAAGATTATTACTCGGTGGAAAAATTAGATCGAGTCATCAAGATGGAAAAATCGCAGGCAGTGGATGGAATCAATTTGCAAAGACAAATTTTAGCAGACGCAGCAAGTGATTTGGAAATACTAGAATCAGCACTGGCGGATACGGAAAAGCGAATAAAAAACTACGTTGATGTAGGCGGCGTGCATAATATCTCTGCCTCAGAGATGGTGTTGTTAAAATCTAATCGCGAAAACCTAACCTTGGGGCGTGAAGCTCAATTTGATTATTCCTTTTTCAAAATAAATATGATTGATAAAACGGCCATCAAGCTAGGCGTTTATCTGAAAGAAACTACCGCTCAGTATCTTGGGAAGTTGATGACTGCTTTTGAGATTAAGTAACTTATACTTACTCATTCCTTCTTTTTAGCATTTGCATAATGCTCATAAACGGTGTTGATAAAACTCAAAATCATTCCCAAGCCAATTATGATGTAGAAAATCGTAAAGAGTTTGCCGGCATCCGTCTGTGGCGAAAAATCTCCGTATCCAATTGTTGTTAGTGTAATTACTGAAAAGTATAGGCTATCGACATAAGACCAGCCTTCCAAAAAATGATAAATGAACATGCCCATTCCTAAAATTAGAAAAGTAGTGAACAGTAAATCTCTGTATTGTTTGTCCTTTAGAAAGGATATTATAGACTTGAAAAATAGCATGACATTTGTTTTTTTGATTCCTATGTTTGGGAATAGGGCGTTGGTCTGGGGGAGTCAACTCTAAGATATAAAAATTAGCGATTACTGTACTCAATGTTCTGCAAAAAAAATAAGGGAAGTGTTTTGCAAAAAAAAAAAGGCGTTCCAGTCTTCTTTGTTTTGAGTATGCAAAAGTATTTTTCAATGCCCCACGGTAAGGTTGTCTGATCTAAGATTAGACCATAAAACGGTCTTCTCTTTTTCAAAACTCAAAACAGGAACACGAGGATATCTGAGTGATTCTTCAAGTGAGGGATCGTATTTAATGTCATCTTGTGGTTCAGTGAGGAACAGGAAATAATCAGCATGGCTTTTATCTAAATTGTCAGTCAAATCTTTGATGTATACCACATGCTCATATTGTTTTTTCCATTTGTAATATTGGATAGAACTACTGAATAAATTGGTGGAATCCAAAATAAATATCTTGCCTTCTTTTTTGCCTCTTTCATTGATGTAACTCAATACCTCAGGTACTGCAGCGTCGTAGTACCAGTTAATTGTTCGTTGTAAATTGGCATTTCTGCCAAAGTTGACCAATGAACTAAAAACAAGTAAATAAAACATGCTTCTTGAAAAAAGGGCAGCGCGTCTAGTGCAATTGTACTGAACGAAAAATGCAATGGTTAGCATTGAAATCGGAAGTAGAAAAATAGCGGTTCTGTTGATCAGATATTTTGTGTCAAGCGTATAGTGTAAAAATGTGTTGATTGCTAATGGTCCGAGAAATAGAGTAATAAAAATGAGCGGGGCAAGTGGCAATTTCGTTTTTTTAATAAAATTTGTAAAAAAGAATAAAGCTAACAGAGCCAGCAATAATAAAAGAAAAACATTGAGAACAACAGTCACCGTAGCACTTTCCGTAGCTTGAGCCAGCGAATAATTCATTAAAGAATTCAAGGTGTCTGAATAACTATTTTGAGTGCCACCATACCATAGTGATTCTGCGGCTCTTAGTTTGCTAATTGGAGAATAAATAATGGCTCCGAGTGTTGCTCCAATCCCTAAACTAATTTGCAACACTTTAAGCCAAATTTTTTTGTCTTTAACGAAAGTGATACCTTGTATAACAACAAATAAACTCAACCAGAAAAATAGAAATGCAAAGTTGCATAGGACGGCCAAACTCCCAAGAATAAGTGCCTTGATACTATCCTTTCTTTTAAGTTCTTTGTTGAATTCCAAAAGGTAGTATAGGGAAGCCATCGTACAAGAAAGCGCCAAACCATATCCACGAGCCAAACCAAAAAAGTCTAATACAAAAGGATTGGAAACCAACAATAAAAACAAACATAGGCCCAGCCGTTTATCAAAATAATTGCAACAAATGCGATATGCAAAAAATAAATAGACAGGCATCGACAATAGATTTGGAAGACGTATGGCAAAGGTCGTATCAAATCCCGAAAGATAAATTAACTTGATAAGAATGGAATTGATTAAGTGGTTATTCGCCGCGGCAAAATTATAATTGAGCACGTCGATAAAAGGCTTGCTCACCAACACTCCAATGGAATAGGACTCGTCAAAAGTAATGCCCACTAAGAAGGCTCTTGCCAATACATATATAAAGGCCAGTAGACCTATTGATAGGTAGGTTAAAGCGGAGTAGTTGACCGCCTTTGAGGTTTTAGTGTTTTTCATAACTTTAGCTTTATGCTAAAGCTAAGCAGGAGGAGAGAAATGAAAGAACCGTATTAATTTAAAAGTCAGGTTTCATATGAAACTTAGCTTTTCGAAGTGTTTAATCCCTTAGGTAGAGGGAGTCTTTTAATACAGGTTAAACTTCATTAATACTAAAGAGACTGTCAACTGAAATCATTGGAATTGCTAGTGTGAAAGCTTGTGGGGATCAGTGGTTTATAGGATCTTTGGTGTTCTCTAAAAATGTACCATTTTAACCGATCGAATCTAGTTGTCTGGGATTTAGGATAGTAGCTTATTCCATTCGAAAATACAGATGCGGGATTATGTAATAGTAATGTCTAAAATGTTTTTTTATCTATTAACAGCTTCCTTCTAGTTAATGGTCTAAGTCAATAAAAAAAATCAGAAACAGTATTTTTTAACCTAAATGTCCGTTTTTTAGAGGCATATTGACCTTTTTTTTGTCAAAAACCTCCCTACTTTTGTACCTGAAAGTTAGAAGTATAATGAGAAAAATATACTAGCTAGCTCACCTACCGATTTGAAAGCCAAATAGATTATTAAGTATTACCCTGAAGCCATATGGAGGGCCACAATATTAATTTGTGGTCTTCTATTTTAACAATTTTATTATACAAATAAACACAAATTAAACTAATTATGATTGAGATTTTCTTGGTTGTGGACGTAGAAGTAAAGGTTTGAGTCGTTGTCTCTACATTAAGATCGCGACTTAAATTTACCCTAAAGTTATGTTTGAAATATGTTTTTTTAACATGTATTTAGACCTATGCAATAGTCCATTTCGTAAACAGTCAGCTGATTCAACTAATTAGTTTTTTACTAGAATCAGTGAAAGCTAGATAAAGTTAAATGCTGACTGTTTTTATTTGGTTTTAGATGATTTGATTTAAAATTTGAATGATACAAATCGCGAGCCTGTTTAGTATTAGATAAATGCCACCTATTAGGTATTCTTCAAACCTTGATATCCCTGAAATATTTCTATTAGAATATGGTCAAACAAAAATTACTTAGCTCCTTTTATTTTAGAGGCCGTCCCAATGTTTAAAGCAGTGTTATAGGCAGTACCAAGTAGTACCAAGTATGCAGATTGTGTTTGACACACAAAAACCTTATCTTCCACCGTCAATAAGGACGTGCTCTTAAAAATAAGCTTCGTGTTAACTAAATGAAAAAAATAATTACTTTTTTATTCATCCTGTGTTGCCTATTTTCAGCTATAGGACTTAAGGCCAATGGAGGCTTAGATTCACTTCTAACTGTAGTCGATCAGTCTAAGGTCGGATCCACGACCTACTTTAAAACATTAAGTGATATTATTGGTAAATACGATCAGACTAAAGTGTCTATTAATTTAGATTCTTTAAATGATATTTTAATTGCCAATGCCATTGAATTAGATTCCCATTACTATCATGTCAGAGGATTGCATCTGAAAGCGAATACACTTTCGTATAAAGAGGAATATGACCGTGCATTGTTATTGCGTCAACAAGGAATTGAAATCAGCCAAAAGCATGGCTTATATCGAGAAGAGGCAAATCATTTGATGGAACTTGCACTTATCAAAGCTTATGCTTCTGATGACTATGAGATAGGTTTTCCTGAAATAGAAAAATCTATACTCATTTGTAAAGAACACAACTTGGAAGATTTGTTAGCTAGGGACTATTGTATTATGTCCTATTTTTATGTCTGTCTTCATCAAAAAAAAGACGCTTATCCAGAAGCACGAAAAACGGAAGCGCATCAAAACTATCTAAAAAAATCGGTCGAATATATTGATAAAGCCATCGATTTGGTAGAGAAGCTAAATGATACGGAACTGTTAGAAGTAATGCAAGGTCAAAGAATCAATACCCTTTTGCAACTTGGGTCTTATCAAGAGGCTATTGATCAAGCAAATAAAGTATTAGACTCGAAAAGAAAAAGACCTTTTGAGAATATACGGATGGATAATGAATATGTAGTCATTGCTAAAAGCTATCAAGGTTTGAATAAATTGGATTTGGCACATCTCTATTTAGATTCTGCAAAGCAAATAGTTGTAAAGAATAATGGATTCCAAGACTTACTTCATATTGAAGGTTTTAAAGTGAGATGGGCTATGGAACAGGAGAATTATAAGGAAGCAGTAGATCTGCTTCTAAAGAATCAAGTGATAAGAGATAGCTTTTGGCGAGCAGAAAAAAAAGCTGCTTTTGATGAACTAGCACTTAAGTTTGAAACAGTACAAAAAGAAAAAGAAAACATCTTACTTACTTCAGAGAAAGAAATGTTACTCAGTCGCAATGAATTAATGAGAAGCTTTACAGTCTTTGCACTATTGGTTTTAGCTGTATTGATCTTTTTCCTTTTAAAAAATAGAAAACAGTTGCTCTTGATTAATCAGCAAAAGCAACAACTGGAGCTTGGTCTCGAAGAGAAAAATCGATTCTTTGCAAATGTTACGCACGAGTTTCGCACGCCTTTAACTTTGATTGTGGGACCATTAAAACAATTGCTGAAAAATGACCAATTGGAAAGTAGTACTTTAGCTAAGTTAAGTACTATGGAAAAAAGTAGTGAGCAATTATTGAATTTGGTAGATGAGATCACTGATTTGAGTAAATATGAAAGAGGTCAATTAACTGTTAAGAATCAGCCTGCTCATCTTTTAACTTATCTCAATAATTGGGTAGACCAATTTCAAGAAGAATCATTGAATCGGAAAATAGCGTTTAAATTAAACTATCTGCTTCCTTCTGACTTGACTGTAAATATTGATATCGAAAAATTGAGGAAAATTGTTTTCAATCTTTTGTCAAATGCATTCAAGTTTTCGCAATCGAATGATTCTATTGTTTTTGAAGTAAGTGAACAGGGGCGAGTGCTGAGATTCAAAGTTACAGATACTGGTATAGGGATGGACAGATCAGAATTAACTCATATTTTTGAACGATTTTATCAATCCAAAAATGCTACAAATGGGGGCTTAGGAATTGGTCTACATTATTGTAAAAATTTAGTAGAATTAATGAAGGGGACAATAAATGTCGTTTCCAAAGTAGGAGAGGGGAGTTCTTTTGTAGTCGATTTACCTAAGTTGATTGTGAATACTGAACCAGTTGCTCTCTTGTCAAGTGGCCCACAGCAAGCACCTGATCGCTCTGTTGAAATTCCTCTTATACCTCAATATTCCAACCGTACCATTCTGATTGTTGAGGACAACTTTCAAATGCAAGGCTATATTAACGAAATGCTTTCTCCTATTTGCTACACCGTACTTGCCAACAATGGTAAAGTTGCATTGGAAGTATTGAAAAATAAAAAAGTAGATCTCATTGTTACTGATTTAATGATGCCCGAGATGGATGGCTATAGGATGTTGGATATTTTAAAAAATGATCCGGCACATCAAAATATTCCAGTAATTATATTAACTGCTAAAACAGGAGAAAAGGATAGGTTGAAAGGTGTTACTTTGGGTGTGGATGATTATTTAACCAAGCCTTTTGAACAAGAAGAACTGTTGGCTAGTGTTCAAAATATTTTAGTAAATCAGCAAGAAAAAGAAAGAGCTATTGCCGAAGAAGAAGAGGGAGAAGAAATAACTTCTGATAAAATTATTCTGAGTACTCGTTTGCCCAAACTAGAATCTGCTAATTTGCAATGGCTGAAAAAATTAGAAAAAATTGCTTTCCAAAAAGTAACAGAACCCAATTTTACCATCAGTGAATTAGCGTATGAGTTATCGGTGGGTGAACGACAGCTGAACCGTAGACTGAAAAGTCTGACGGGATTAACACCTGGTAACTATATCAAAGAAATCAAACTTCAAAAAGCAAGGCAGCTACTCGAAAGTCAACACTACAAAACAGTCGCAGAGGTGTCTTACTTTGTCGGATTCAACACACCAGATTACTTTTCAACTATTTATAAAAAACGTTTTGGAAAGCGACCTTCTGAATACTTGAGGTCTAAGGTTTGATGTCTTGTCACTTACTTAACAGCTTAAATGCATCAACTTCAATGACTTGCCCAGCTTGCATTTCGTCAAGTTGCATATCGCCAATTCGAACTCGAATCAATCGCAAAGTCGGAAAGCCCACTGCTGCAGTCATTTTACGCACCTGTCTAAACTTACCCTCAACTATCGTGATTGACAGCCAAGAGGTGGGGCCATGTTTTTTATCTCGAATCCTTTTCGTTCGTTCTTTAAAAATAGGTGCAGGATCTAAAAGATGCACTTTACAAGCCAGCGTGTGATAAGTTTTTTTGTGAATGCGAATATCCATCCCCGCTCGTAATTGCCGTATCGCTTCAATAGGAATATCACCATCAATTTGAACGAAGTATTCTTTTTCTACTTTTTTACTTCTCACATCTTCACTAACTTGTCCATCGGTCGTAAGCAATAGAAGACCTTCAGAGTTTTCGTCTAGTCGTCCAATTGCCATGATGCCTTCTGGGAATTCACTTAGTGTGCCGAGTAGTTTTTTATTTTTGCGTTTGGTTTGGTTATTGACAAATTGCGAAAGGTATCCGTAGGGTTTGTGAATGATGAAGTGTTGGTGCTTTCGCATTTATTTGCAGAGATTGTGATGAAGGGACTATACCCTTTTATCGATTCAAATTATTTATTTTTTGACGAACTATATTTTCAGGTTGATTCCAAAGTTTCGATAACGCTTGAATCAACTTTGGACTTAAGTTAATGGGGACTGGGCTTGACTCATTTTCTTCACTTCCTTTAAACGATTCGTAAGAAGCGTCAATGTCTTTTACTGGATTAATCTCAATGGTACAATTTTCTTGTTTTAAGAATTGAGTTGCAAATAGTTGGACACTCTCAGTTATCGTTGAAATTCCTATGGTTTCTTCGGGGTTCCAAATTTCTATTGCTTTGGGTTTGATACCAGCTTTGTTTCTTGGCGCATCGTATGTTACTTCAAACCGATCTTTGTCCTCTTTTTTATCGTAATAATACCAAAAGTAATATTGATCGTCATCTAAGTATTTTTCAATACTTACGGCATAATCAAGTTGAAAGGCATCATCCTTTAAAAACCTTAGACCTGCCCTTAAATAATCTTTGGCATACAAATGAATTCGATCAATCAACTCTCCTTGTTCATCGTAAAGGTCGAGGTCTTCCCATCCATTCTTTCCAACGAATCCATAGATTCCCCACCAGACTCTTTCGGATGTTGTTTGTACTCGAATTTTCATGTGTCTTTTTTGTTGTTGATTATTGAAGTTGTTTTAAACAACTTCAAAGCACATAAGTAAGTTGGCCCCGTTACTTAGAGCAGCAGGGTTATATTTTTTGAATCAACTTTATATCAGTCCCTCCATCCTCTAATTCCAAATGAAGATAGTAAACGCCCTCACTCAGAAATCCCAAATCTAAGCGATCAACTTGGGAACTCATCAATACCATCCGTCCATAAACATCGTATAAGCTAATCGATTGAACTACGTGGTTTTTAGAATCTATATCTAAAAAGTTGGTAAAAGGATTTGGCGAAACCACTATTGCAGATTCAATTTTCTGTGAAGAAATAGCAGTGATGTCTTCGGTAATAAGTTCTAAGCTATCCATGTGGAATGCCAAGTTTCCTTGAAAACCGTACCCTATGTCAATCCCTCCAGAATAAATCGAAAGTCTAACCGAATCATATTCACTAGTGTTTAACACTGTCGGAAAGTAAATAGATTCTTGAATCCAATTACCTTCAGCAGCGGGATCAAGGTCATCCCAATATTTGACATTTGAATAGTCATAACTTCCATCTATCCATGGATGAAGAAGAAGCCTAGCTTCACCAATGTTTTCACCAATTATCATTTCGTATTTGTAGCTTATTTTGATTCCAGAAATTAGTAAGTCGGTTTGAAACTTTAAATCAACGTAAGCAAGTCCGGGGAAATATCCTTCAGGTCCTGAAGCATTTCCTATGATTTTGATGGCATTTTCTAGCACGTTTTCTCCGGTAGTTTTTGTAATGGAAATCCAGCCAGGTTCATTGTTTGTCATCCAATCACTTGGTTCTTCGATTCCTCCAATGATTTCCCAGTTCTCAAAATTTGAGTTAGGAATTAGCTGAGCGCTTAAAAAAGAAATTTGGAATAGTAGGAGTAGAGCTGTAGTTGTTATGCTTGCGATTGCGTTTGTTTTAAATGTATTCATGGCTTGTCATTTTATTGAATATTAGGATCTATTCAGAATGTTTTTAGAAAGGATTTTCATGGGGCATTTAAGTTTGATTATAAACCTCACTACTAGAGTTTGGCCTTGAATTAGTGATTGGGAATGCGGATAATGATTACAAAGTATCCAAAGGTAATCATTACATTTTAAAACAAGTTCTTATTTAGCTTCCTTAGGGAGAACGAATTTATACCCTTTTGCTCGAATCGCTTTTATTACATGCTCAACTGCATCAGTTAAGACCTCTGGTTTTACATTTTCCCAGCCATCATGTAAAAGAATGATGCCACCAGGGTGAAGCTGACTTACCGTTTGGTTGACAATGTTTTCCCGTGAGTATGTTGCTGCATATTGCGCAGGAGAAGCGATGCTCCAATTGTACATCTGCTTGTTATGCTTTTTTAGTACGCGTGGTAAGTTTATAAAGCTTTTGCCAAAAGGCGGTCGATAATAGTTGATGTTTTTCTGCCCCGCTAGTTGAATCAGACTATCCGTTTTAAGTAGATCATTTTCAATATACTCAAAACGTTTAAAGATCATGCTTTCATGTTGGTAAGAATGGTTGGCCAAAAGATGTCCCTCTTGAATGCTTTGTTTGGCAATGTCT